>JAUXDG010000044.1 GCA_030618475.1 Gammaproteobacteria bacterium
GGCTCACAGAACGACATGGCTACGATCCGACTTGTCACATCGCGCGCGCCGATGCAGCCGATACACTCTCACTGCGGGCCGCTGAATTCATCGCTACCGATCTGGAACGTATCGCCGAATTGTGCAGGGACTGTATCCAGCAGCTCGGCCACCTGCGCGACCGGCGCGTCCTCGACTGCACGACTTATGTACCGTTGCTCGAGCAGGTGAGCAAAGCGATCGGACTTATCGAAGATGCGACTCGGGAAAACGATACCCGCCTGGCCCTCAAGATCGGCAGAGTCGAACAAAAACTCGACCAGGCCTATAAAAAACTGCTGAAGGATTACACCGCTGAACTGAAACAGTGTAAAAATACCGAGGACCTGATTTCGGTGTTGTTCGTCGCACATTACGTCGAGCAGATGGGTGATGCCTTGCTGAGTATCAGTGAGGCGGTGATATCCTGCAATCTCGGCCAGGCGATCGATATTGATCGTTACCGTTCTCTGCGCGCCTCGGTCGAACAGCTGGTGGATGACGATGCCTTTTCCGACATCGAGGTGAAGCGCATTGCGGAAACGCGTTCCGGCAGCGGCATCTCCGCTATCAGCGTGCCGGATGGCGATGAAGAGGGCTACGTGGCGATCTTCAAGGACGGCGAGAAACGCAAGTTGAAAGAAGAACGGGCGGGTGTGGAAAGCTGGCATGAGATCTTTCCGGGACTGGCGCCGAGGATACTGTCCTACAAGAAACGCGGGCAGTCCGCCTCGCTGCTGATCGAACACCTGGCGGGTCTGACCTTCGAACAGATACTGTTGCATGAACCCCAGGCGCTGGTGAAGGAAACCCTCAGCCAGCTCGGCAAGACGCTCGGCTCCATCTGGAAGGAGACGCGCAGCGATACACCGGTATCCGCCGATTTCATGCGCCAGCTGTCCGGGCGGCTGGACGAGGTGTATGCCATTCACCCGGAATTCAGGCAGGCTAACAGTACGATCTGCGGCTATGCTGTTGCCTCTTTTGACGAACTGTTAACAAGGGCGAGCGACTATGAATCCGGGGTCAAGGCGCCGTTTTCGGTCTATATACACGGTGATTTTAACGTCGATAACATCATCTATGATCCATTGGAGAAGAGAATCAACTATATCGATCTGCACCGTTCCCGCTACATGGACTATGTTCAGGATGTGTCTGTGTTCATGATTTCCAACTACCGCTTGCAGGTTCTCGATAAACAGCTGCGCAAACGGATTCTCGGCCTGATCCAGGATTTTTACCGCATTGCCAGAGTTTTTGCGCGCAACACGGGGGATGATACGTTTGAACTGCGCCTGGCGCTGGGACTGGCGCGTTCGTTTGTTACTTCCACACGGTTTATTCTGGATAAATCGCTGGCGCGGGCCATGTTCCTGCGTGCCCGCTACCTGATAGAACGGGTGCTGGCGACCGATCTGAAAAAGGCTGAGGCGTTTCGCGTCCCCATCAAGGAGATTTTCATTGGCTGATCTGAAAATAGGCGTGGTGGGCCTGGCCGGCAAGTGGTCCACGGAAACACTGGCAGATGCCGTTGCCGCCAGTACCGGCCAGCGTCTGATTGTCGATATGGGGCAGGTGAGCGCCGATCTCGCCGGCGGGCGCTTGTTATTCCGTGATCAGGATCTGTGTCAACTGGATGCACTGATCGTTAAAAAGATCAGCGCCACTTACAGTCCAAGCACACTTGATTGCCTCGAGTTGTTGCGGGTGGCCGAGCAGGCAGGCGTCAGGGTGTTCAGTCCCGCGCAGAGCATGCTGCGCTTGATCGACCGCCTGAGTTGCACTGTGACCTTGCGCAACGCGGGTATCCCCATGCCGGAAACATGTGTGACCGGGGACATTGATGCTGCCATGTCAGCGCTACAGGCATTCGGCAGCGCCGTGTTCAAACCCTTGTATTCCACCAAAGCACGCGGTATGTGCGTTATTGAGGCGGAACAGGATCCTGGTCAGGCAGAGCAGGCCATCCGCGCCTTTCGGGAGCACAATCCGGTGATGTACATCCAGAAAAAAATCGATTTGCCGGGGCAGGATATGGGCATGGTGTTTCTCGGCGGGCGCTATCTGGGCAGCTATGCCAGGGTGTCCGCTGGTGATGCCTGGAATACCACCATCAACAGTGGTGGCCGCTATGCAGCCTGTCAACCGGCGGAGACGGTGATTGAGCTGGCAGCCCGTGCACAGTCTTTGTTCAAGATGGACTTCACTACCGTCGATGTCGCTGAAACGCGCGACGGACCTATTGTCTTTGAGGTGTCTGCGTTCGGCGGCTTTCGTGGCGCCTCGGAAGGCATCGGCATCAACGCCGCACAGCTGTACGTGGAACATGTGCTGGCAGAACTTGCCGCCTGAATCAGGCCTGTTCTGGAGTAAACATGGAAACTGATCTGGACTCTGTCGCCCGCCTGCTGCACAACAATGCGCTGTTGTGTGATGATGCATTGTATCTCAGCATCGGCAACTGCAAACTGCGCGTACGCTCCAACTCTGCGCAGCTGCTTGACGGACTGCGGGGATATTTTACCCATGTCGTGTCAGCGGCGCAGTCTCCGGACATCGATGTCATCGCCGTGGAACGCGATGTTGTCGATACAGATGTGAATTTTGTCGACTGGAAACGCGAAGCGGGTAAAACCGGGCGCAAGGATGCCTGCCTGGATATCCCTGCTGGCAGGTTGGTTCGCAAGGTCCGCACCGGCATGCTGTTTCTGCAGAGCGAGAAGTACCGCATCGCCGCCGGTCCCTGTGTGGAATACGACAACCAGGTCATAAATTTTATCAACGCCCAGTACATGAACTGGCTGCAGCAGCGCTCCTGGCTGATCTGTCATGTTGCCGCGCTGGTCTACCAGGGACGTGGGTTTGCGATTGCAGGCCATTCCGGTGGCGGCAAGTCCACCCTGATGCTGAACCTGCTCGATCATGACAGCGTGTCCTACATCACCAACGACCGTTTGTTCATAAAGAAACGCACCGGCGAAACCCGTGCGGTGGGTATTCCCAAGCTGCCGCGGATTAATCCCGGAACTATCGTGCACAACCCGAGGCTGCAACAGTTGATCGAGCCGCAACAGCGCGCCTCGCTGCTGGCCTTGCCGCCACAGGAGCTCTGGGAGCTGGAGGACAAGTACGACGTCGATGTGGAAACAATCTACGGCGCCGGCCGTATCGTCCAGGAGGCGCCACTGTCGGCTTTCCTGATCCTCAACTGGCAGCGAGATGCGGATGCGGCCTTGCAGCTTGCCGCGGTGGACCTGGCCAGCCGGCGCGATCTGCTGGCCGCCATCATGAAATCGCCCGGCCCGTTCTATCAGTATGCCGATGGCTCGTTTTTTCAGGACGATACCTGCTTTGACGAGCAGGTCTATCTGGATGCCCTGGACGGGGTGAGCATATACGAGGCTCGCGGGCGGGCCGACTTTGACGGCCTGACCAGGCTTTTTCTCGATGAGGTGAGCGGTTGAGTTTGCAAAGCATAAGCACTCGCTCAGAGCGAAATACAGGAATAAAGGATCATCATGACGCGTGAACTGCTGATTTTTCGCCATGGCAAATCTGATCGGGGTGTGCCAAGCGACGATTATCACCGCCCCTTGAAAGACGGGGGCAAGCGCGATGCCCAACGCGTCGGTGTCTGGCTCGCGCAGCAGGGTCTGGTTCCGGATCACGTTATCAGTTCTCCTGCCGAGCGTGCCCTGGTGAGCGCTCAGAAGGCGTGTAAAGCCATGGGCCTGTACGCCGGGAAGATAAGCAGGGATAGACGGGTATACGAAGCCGAATTGAACAGCTTGCTGGAAGTGCTGGGTGAGTGCCCTGATTCCAGCAGGCGGGTTATGCTGGTAGGACACAATCCGGGTCTGGAAGGCTTGCTGACCTACCTGGCGGACGGGGAGTTGCCGGTTGCCGACAACGGTAAACTGCTGCCCACGGCTGCCATCGCCAGGTTCATAATGCCGGAACAATGGGCGGGGTTGTCAGAGGGTTGTGCCAGCTTGATAGCGCTGATGCGGCCCAGGCAGCTACCGAAAAAATTTCCTTTTCCGGATTACACCGGCACGGTGCTGCGCGACCGGCCCGCGTATTATTATACGCAGTCCTCAGTCATTCCTTACCGCATGCGAAACGGTAATCCGGAAATTCTCGTTATCCTGTCGAGCCAGAAAAAACATTTCGTCGTTCCCAAGGGTATCAAGGATCCGGGGCTCAGCCCGCAGGACTCCGCCGCCAAGGAAGCCTGGGAAGAGGCTGGTGTTGAGGGAAAGGTGATGGATCCCGCCATGGGTTGCTATCGCTATGAAAAGTGGGGTTCGATCTGCACTGTCGATGTTTACGCCATGGAAGTCACCGCCGTCGTTCCCGAGCACGAGTGGCAGGAAAGTCACCGTGGCCGGGAGTGGGTATCGCCCGAGGAAGCGATGACGCGACTCAAGCAGAAGGAGCTCGCGCCCATGGTGCGCGCCCTTGCAGAAAAACTGCGTGCTGATTGAGAAGAAGCGCAGGCGATGATCCTATGCGGCAGGCAAAACGTCGGGTGGTGATATGGCAAGATTGTTTGCGGCGCTGATGCGCCATGGCGAATACGCCCAGCTTCCCAACACACCCAGTGCGCACCAGCCGTTTGCGCTGACCGACAAGGGGCGGGCACAGGCGTACGATGCGGCCTCCGAACTGTACGATGTGATGGAGAAAAACGCCTGGTCGCTGATTACCTCGATCGACAGTTCGCGTTTGCTCAGGGGCTGGCAAACGGCGCAATTGATCAGTGCCAGGCTGCAATCGCTGGGCCTGTCGGAAAGCAGGGTAGACAGTTTCGATGCCCTTGCGGAACGAAGTGTTGGCAGCGCCGCCAACCTCAGTACCGACCAGATTGTCGAGGTTGTTCGTCAGGACCCGCGTTATCCGGATCCGCCCGCGGACTGGAAGGCGAACAGCCACTACCGTTTGCCATTGCCGGGTGCTGAGTCTCTGCTCGAGGCCGGCGAACGTGTTGCCTCACACCTGGTGGCGCGTATGAACGCGTTACGCGGGGAGATCACGTCGGACAGCCTCAAAGTGTTCGTCGGGCACGGTGCGTCTTTTCGACATGCCGCATTTCAACTCGGCATTCTCCAATTCGAGCAGATCGCGCAGCTGAGCATGTATCATACGCGGCCCGTCTACTTCGAGTACCTGTGCAATGAGAGCTGGCGGCAGGTGGAAGGGCAATGGAAGCTTCGTGCGGCAGGCAGCGGATTTCTGGACTAGGTATGAATGGGCACAGGTACGACAAACTGATCCCCCGCTACCAGGGCAGTGACTGGCTAAAGGTTACACTACCGACGCAGGCAGCGCCCTGGCTGGAGGGGAAGCACCAATCCCTGCGCAAGCGCAAATCCAGCCATGCCACGGCGTCAGCTGAATTAACTGCACTGCTCGAACAGGATCGCTGGAAATGGCCCAAGCAGCCGATTTATTTCTTTGCTGATCCACACGCCGATACCGACGCCATGCTCGCCTCGCTGGTTGCATCGGGCGGGATCAAAAAGACCGGGCCACGCGACAAGGAATTTAAACTCACCAAGTGCGGAAAAAGAGCGCGCTTTGTTGTCGGCGGCGATTGTTTTGACAAGGGGCCGAGTAACCTGCGTCTGTTGCGTACACTGCGTACCTTGGTGGAACGCGGCGCTCGCCTGCGTATCCTGGCGGGAAACCACGATATCCGCACCATGCTGGGTATGCGTAGAGTGGGTGTGAAATGCAAATTGGAAAATGAGCACTTTTTTATCCGCATGGGTCCGAAAGCAGTCCCCTTTTTGAAGGAAATTCAGATGAACTATCTGCAGCGGAAGTCGGCGCTGCGCGATATACCCGGAAACCGCGAATGCAGGCGTCGCCTGTATCCTTCACAACGCTGGTTTGACGAGTTCGTGCCGCTGGTCGGGAAGAAATTATCCGATAAAGCTGTACTCAGGGAAATGCGCAGAATCGAGGTCAAGATAGCACGCTTTGAGGACGACTGTGAGGCTGCCGGGCTTTCCCTGAGAATGGTGTATGCGGCCGCGCTTAAATGGCAGCAGCTTTTTCTTCATCGACACGGGGAGTTTTACTGGTTCTTCAAGAATATGAGGATTGCTCAACGCAGAGGTTCCTTTCTGTTTATACACGCGGGTCTCGATGACCGGGTTGCCGATCTGATCAGCGAGGAGGGGGTGCGGAACCTTAACCGGCAGTTCCGCCGGCAATTGCAGGGTGGTGGATTCGATTTTTACTACGGCTCTATTGCCAATGCGCTGCGCACCAAATATCGTGCAGTGGATATGTCATTGTCGCAGCGGGGCGGGCAGCTCGCTCATGACAGCGGCATTCATGCCATTGTCCACGGACACCGTAACCTTCTGCACGGACAGCGAATCGCACTGAGAAAAGGCATAATCAACTTTGAATGTGATACCACCATGGATCGTAATACGCGGAAAAGGGAAGGACTGATGGGGCACGGAGCCGGGGTCACTGTCGTGCATCCCGATGGCTGGGTAATGGGCATCAGCACAGACTATCCGCATGCCAAGATTTTCGAGCCGGATGCACTGGGCAGTATTGAGGATTGACAGGATGAGGCACGGCAAGACTAGTTTTAGACATGAATCCTTGCAGGACTGCAAAACCATTCGCAACATTCTCAAGTCCATCAGCAATGGCTTGTCCGAGGGCAAGCTGACCTTCAGTGACGACGAGGATACAATCATCATGGAGCCGGAAGGGTTGCTGAATCTGAAATTGACCGCGACGCAGGAGGAAGGCCGGCATCGTATCAATATTCGGATAAGCTGGCAGGTCGAGGACGAACCGGCGAAAAAGAAAAAGGCGTTGTCGGTTTCTACACAATAACGGCGATCTCCGACGCGGGGGGTCTCTGAGTGCTATTTGAGCCCGACTTTCTCGCCCAGGCTCTTTGTATTGATGCCCAGAATTGAATATGCAGGGCAGGTACCGAATAACCCCGTGACCACCAGAATAACGCCGAGCCAACCGATGGGGGTTTGTAAACCGGTAAATACATTGCCGATCAGAATTGCGCCGACGATGATACGAACGATACGGTCAATTTTTCCGGCATTACGCTTAAATAGTGAATCCATGGAAATTCCTTCATTTTTGGCAATTGGCGTCAGCAATTATCAAGCGGTAAGCGTCGGATTGAACTGACCTGTATCAAGAAAAAGCAAAATCCCCCGCGCCAGGTTTGCTCCCGGCTGCTGCCCGTTAAAGGCCGGAATTTCCGATATCGTCAAAGAACTGACGATGGTGGCGGTGCCCGGGATCTGGTCTGTGAGTGCCTCCGCTTGACATGGATGCAAGTTAGTATATTATAAAACTCTAATATATTCATGGTAGAGGTGTTTCATGAATACGAAAATATTTTTAACTCGTTTAATTTTAATAGGATTATTGTTAATTAAAGGGATGTCAGGCAGCGCCGTTGCTGAAGATCTGTGTGCTCCGTTCGAGGATGGCAGGATCGATGAATCGGTGATGTCCACTATGCTCAATGCCGCTGAGGCGGGGTATCTGTACCGTATGCAGGCTTCAACCTCGCAAGTGGGATTTTGTGTGGACAGCACATTCCAGCGAGTCGAGGGTGTCTTTCAGGATTTTCAGGGCGGTATCGCGTTGCTTCCTGAATCGGGTAAGACCGGTCAGACGGTGGTCGTTATCAGGACCGACAGCCTGGATACCAAGGGGGCCTTGGTCGAAAACCTGGTCAGAAGCTCACGCTTCTTTGACGTTGCAAATTATCCGGAAATCCTTTTCGTCAGCACTGATTTCGAGTGGACCAGCCCGACCCGGGCGCTACTGCGAGGAAATCTCACGCTGCACGGTGTCACGAAACCGGTGATCTTCAAAGTAGAGTTGAGCGGCAGCGAGGGTAAACAGGTCGGTGAAGCTGAAAATATTTTGGTTAAGGCGACCACTACCATCAATCGATCTGATTTCGGAATGGATACGCTTTCGAAGCTGGTCAGCGATTCAGTTCAACTGTGCATGAGCGTCAAGGCGAAAAAGTACAGGGAAGCCTGAATCAAACGGGGAAATCCGTAGCCGTACAAGAGAATATCCGGCGGGACAGGCGCAGGATGCGCGGTCCCTCAGGCTGGTGGCTCAGGAACGAACAATATCGGTCGGGTGGATTCGTTCAGCAGTCGCTCTCCGGTTCCATCCAGCAGCGCACGGTACAGCAAGCCGTGGCTATGGGAACTCACAACGATCAGATCGGCATCCAGCCGATCAGCTTCCTTGAGTATCGTTTTGACTGTTACACCTTCGAGCAGAAGAGCTGTGGCATTGATGCCACGATCCCTCAGAGCCCCTGTCAGATGTTGCATGAATTTATGTTCATGATGCAGTTCGCTTGCCGCCTGATCGCGTAACATCTCACGCGGTACCGTAAACGGCGTGGTTCCCAGGCGTGGCACGACATGGACAAGCCAGACTTTACTTGAAAAGCTGTGTGCTAATTCCATGGTATGTTCAATGACGGGCGACGCCAGGCTTGTGCCATCGATATTTTCGATCGCCACGAGTATGGTTTTCATCAGCAGCAATTCCTTCCACCTAACTTATAGACAGGACCTATTGTAGAGTCACCCGGCTCGATACGATACGCGACAGCTGCCTGTTTTTGTAATTCCATGGACTATTCGGGGTTATGCTGGATTTTTCAAACCCGTATACTAACTGGCTGATTCAGGGCGGCATCAAGTCAGGTGCTAAGAATGACTGGCGAAAGTGGCGGAATTGGTATACGCGCTGGATTTAGGTTCCAGTGGGGCAACCCGTGAGAGTTCGAGTCTCTTCTTTCGCACCAAAAAACAATTTTTCCGGCATGCAGCGCGACAGAATCGCTGGATATGCCAACAATTCGGCTATAGTTTGATTCCAGGTTGAGGAAATAATATGCAAGTCTCTGTTGAAACCACTAGCGGACTGGGGCGCCGTATGACGGTGCAAATACCGGCAGATCAGATTGATCAACAAGTTGAGAGCAAGCTCAAGCAACTGGCCCGTTCTGTGCGGCTGGATGGTTTCCGGCCCGGCAAGGTTCCCATGGGTGTGGTCAAAAAACGTTATGAAACGCAGGTCCGGCAGGAAACAACCGGTGAACTGATTGCATCGAGCTATGAAGAGGCGCTGCAACAGGAGAATCTGAAACCGGCCGGTGACCCGAATATCGAGCAAACCCGGAATCAGGCGGGACAGGAACTTGAGTATGTCGCTAGCTTTGAAGTCTATCCTGACGTAGAGCCTCCTCAATTGAGTGATATCACACTCAAACGGATTGTTGCGGAAGTGGCTGATGCCGATGTCGGCAATATGATTGAAAAACTGCGTAAACAGCGCGTCACCTGGACCAAGGCCGGGCGTGAGTCGATCGAAGGCGACCGTCTGGAGATTGATTTTGAAGGGACTGTCGATGGTCAGCCCTTCACCGGCAACGCCGGACAGAATGTACCGCTGGAACTGGGTAGTGGCGCCATGATCCCCGGTTTTGAAGAGCAGCTGGTGGGCGCCAGCGCGGGTGACAGCAAGACCATCGAAGTCACTTTCCCGGCTGATTACGCGTCCCGGGAAGTTGCCGGGAAAACGGCGAAGTTTGATGTCACCGTCAATGCTGTGGCTGAAGCGGAGTTGCCTGAAATCAACGATGAATTCGCGCGTGCTTTCGGCGTTGCCGACGGTGGTATGGACAAGCTGCGCGAAGAAATCCGCAATAATATGGAACGCGAACTGGCAGCGAGCATCAAGACAAAGCTCAAGCAGCAGGTGTTTGACGTGTTGCTGGAAAAAGCCAACATCGATATACCCGCCCCATTACTTGAGAGCGAAGTCGATGCCCTGATCAAGAGAGAAGAGGGCGGTGCCAATGCCGGCAGCGACCGCAGTCAGTTCGAAGAGGAAGCCAGGCGTCGGGTGTCGCTTGGTTTGCTGATCGCCGAAATTATTCAACGCGATCAGTTGCAGGTCGATCCGGAACGGGTTCGTGAAACGATCGAAAACCTGGCGCAGTCCTACGAAAAACCGGAAGAAGTCGTGCAGTGGTATTACAGTAATCAGGAAATGCTGGCCGGCATCCAGACCCTGGTGATGGAAGACACGGTTGTTGAGTGGGTTTCCGGGCAAGCAAAAGTTGAGGAAGCATCAATAACATTTGATGAACTCATGCAGTCCTGATTTAAGATTTTTAGGTAAAGGAAAAATGCAAATGTCTGATAGCATTATCAAGGGTGGAGCCGCGGACATACGGGCCTTGAATCTGGTCCCGATGGTCATTGAGCAGACTGCACGGGGCGAACGCGCCTACGACATCTATTCACGATTGCTGAAAGAGCGCGTTGTGTTCGTTGTTGGTCCGGTGGAGGATTACATGGCCAACGTGATTGTCGCCCAGTTGCTGTTTCTGGAATCGGAAAATCCGGATAAGGATGTCCACCTGTACATCAATTCGCCGGGTGGTTCAGTGACTGCTGGTCTGGCGGTTTACGATACCATGCAGTTCATCAAGGCCGATGTCAGTACCATGTGTATCGGACAGGCTGCCAGTATGGGGGCTTTGCTGCTGGCCGGCGGCGCCAAGGGTAAACGCTATTGCCTGCCTCATTCGCGTATGATGATTCATCAGCCGCTGGGCGGATTCCAGGGCCAGGCAAGTGATATCGATATTCACGCTAGAGAAATTCTCCTGGTGCGTGAACGTCTGAACAGGATACTGTCGAATCATACCGAGCAGCCGATGGACAAGATCCAGACAGATACCGACAGGGATAACTTCCTGGGTGCGGAAGAGGCCAGGGAATACGGGCTGATTGACGAGATCCTGGTATCCAGAAAGGCTGCCGGGGAATAAATGCCGAAAAACCGTAGTTTGTGCCTGGAAACACTTGTCAGGCGCGGTTATAAAGTGTTGAATAGGAACCGTCTGTTTTTGCAGCAGTCTTAGCGTTCAGGCGTTTACAGATCTGCCGCTGATAGTGGCACAGGGAACCGCACAATCCGGGGTCATCCAATGAATAACGATCGAAACGGTAAAAGCGACGACGGAAAACTGCTTTATTGTTCTTTCTGCGGAAAGAGCCAGCACGAAGTGCGCAAGCTGATTGCCGGCCCGTCTGTGTTTATTTGTGATGAGTGTGTCGAGCTTTGCAATGACATTATCCGCGAGGAAATGCAGGAAAAGACGTCCACCGGCAGCAATAATCTTCCCAAGCCGCAGGAAATAAACGCCGTCCTCGACGAGTATGTCATCGGCCAGAGCGGTGCCAAGAAGGTTCTTTCGGTTGCCGTTTACAATCATTACAAACGCCTGGAAGTAGGTGGCAAAAAAGACGAGGTCGAACTTTCCAAGAGTAATATCCTGCTGATCGGTCCAACCGGCTGCGGCAAGACCCTGTTGGCTGAAACGCTGGCGCGCCTGCTCAATGTGCCCTTCACCATCGCTGATGCGACCACCCTGACCGAAGCGGGCTACGTTGGCGAAGACGTTGAGAATATTATCCAGAAACTGCTGCAGAAGTGTGACTATGACGTCGACAAGGCGCAGACCGGTATTGTCTACATTGATGAAATTGACAAGATTTCACGTAAGTCTGATAACCCGTCCATTACCCGTGATGTGTCTGGTGAGGGTGTGCAGCAGGCTTTATTGAAGCTCATTGAAGGTACGGTTGCCTCGGTACCGCCACAGGGTGGTCGCAAGCATCCGCAGCAGGAATTTCTGCAGGTGGATACTTCCAATATCCTGTTCGTTGTTGGCGGCGCGTTTGCGGGTCTGGAAAAAATCATCAAAGGCCGTTCTGAAAAGGGCGGCATTGGTTTCTCTGCCGAAGTGAAGACCAAGGACGAGGATGTCAACGTCGGTGAAATTCTCTACGACGTGGAACCCGAAGACCTGATCAAGTTTGGCCTTATTCCGGAGTTTGTTGGCCGTCTGCCGGTTGTGGCAACCTTGCAGGAGTTGGATGAGGAAGCCCTGGTCAGTATTCTCACCGAGCCCAAGAATGCCCTTACCAAGCAGTATGGAAAACTGTTTGAAATGGAAGGTGCAGAAATCGAGTTCCGCGAAGACGCGCTTCGTGCAGTTGCCAAAAGAGCGATGAAACGTAAAACCGGTGCACGCGGCCTGCGCACCATTCTGGAGCATGTGTTGCTGAACATCATGTATGAACTGCCTTCGCTGGAAAACGTCCGCAAGGTCGTGGTAGACGAGCGCGCCATCGACGGGGAGTCAGAGCCTTACCTGGTGTATGACTCAGAGCTCGAGCAGCGCGCGGTGTCGGACTAACGTCATCTCCCCCCCGCAGATTTTGCTCTAATCCGGCGCTATTTGGGGTGTCAGAGCAACTTCCGTGCAGACAAAAAACATCGCCATTGTAAGGTAACCCTTTGTTTTTATGTATTGTCAGAACTATTTGGGTTGCGTGGCTCAGTTTTTGCAAATGTTCTGGTGGGGATTTAAACCGCCATTGAAATGTCTTATGGTAATCCCCATATTCAGTACTCGAACAAGTGAGTTTTGATGGAGTCAGGCCCCTCAAATCCGCCAACTTGCCCGAGTATTAGCCCGGGAACTTTATTTTGGTGCAGGGGCTTCCCGATCAGCAACGGATACGAGGTACACTCCGATGGAGCATAACGAAAACACCCCCGAAGAAAACAACGACTCAACCCTGGTCGTCCCGGTTCTACCGCTGCGGGATGTTGTTGTCTATCCACATATGGTTATTCCGTTATTTGTCGGACGGGAAAAGTCCATCCGCGCGCTGGAAGCGGCCATGGACGACGACAAGAGAATTTTGCTGGTCGCCCAAAAAAGCGCAGAAGTTGATGATCCCCAGGTTGACGACATCCACGAACTCGGCACCTTGTCGATCATTCTGCAGTTACTCAAACTGCCGGATGGAACGGTCAAGGTTCTGGTGGAGGGCGCAGAGCGCGCAGGCGTCATACAGTTTGAAACCACTGACGAATTTTTCTCGGCACAGATTGAAGCCAAGGGTGCCGGTGAACAATCCGGAGAACGTGAAGTTGATGTGCTGATGCGTTCATTACTGACGCTGTTCGATCAGTATGTGAAGCTTAACAAGAAAGTGCCACCGGAAATTCTGACTTCGCTGTCCGGCATTGATGAGCCCGGTCGCCTCGCTGACACCATTGCCGCTCACATGGCACTCAAGCTGGATGAGAAGCAACGCATTCTGGAAATCGAGGACGTGCGTCAACGACTCGAACACCTGATGGGTATGATCGAAGCTGAGATCGACGTCCTGCAAATCGAAAAACGTATTCGTGGACGCGTCAAGCAGCAGATGGAAAAGAGCCAGCGCGAGTATTATCTCAATGAGCAGATGAAAGCCATCCAGAAGGAACTGGGTGAGATGGATGATGTTCCCAACGAGACGGATGAGCTGCAGGAGAAAATCGAAAAGGCGGGAATGAGTAAGGAAGCCAAAACCAAGGCTACCGCTGAGCTGAACAAGCTCAAGATGATGTCGCCGATGTCAGCTGAAGCGACTGTGGTGCGTAACTATATTGACTGGCTGGTTAGTGTGCCATGGAAGAAACGTAGCAAGATACGGCACGATCTTGCCATGGCTGAACAGGTTCTCGACGAGGATCACTACGGCCTGGATAAGGTCAAGGAACGGATACTCGAGTATCTCGCCGTACAGCAGCGTGTGCGCAAGCTTAAAGGCCCGATCCTGTGTCTGGTCGGACCCCCGGGCGTTGGTAAAACATCTCTTGGGCGTTCCATTGCACGGGCAACAAATCGAAAATTCACCCGCATGTCACTGGGCGGTGTTCGTGATGAGGCTGAAATTCGCGGTCATCGGCGTACCTATATTGGTTCCCTGCCGGGCAAGATTATTCAGAACCTGTCAAAGATCGGTGTGAGAAACCCGCTGTTTCTTCTCGATGAAATTGACAAGATGTCGATGGATTTCCGCGGTGATCCCTCGTCGGCTTTACTGGAGGTGCTGGATCCCGAACAGAACAGTACCTTTGGCGATCATTACCTGGAGGTCGAATTTGATCTATCCGACGTGATGTTCGTTGCAACGTCGAACTCGCTGAATATTCCGAGTCCCTTGCTGGAT
This sequence comes from Gammaproteobacteria bacterium, assembly GCA_030618475.1. Lineage (GTDB taxonomy): Bacteria > Pseudomonadota > Gammaproteobacteria > DSM-19610 > DSM-19610 > Thiogranum. Next base: position 14,151 of record JAUXDG010000044.1, read on the forward strand.
CGCATGGAAGTCATTCGCATTCCCGGCTATACGGAAGATGAGAAGGTTAATATTGCCATGCGTTATCTGCTACCCAAGCAGGTTCAGAATAACGGGCTCAAGGACAAAGAGCTAAGTGTAAGTGATAAAGCGATTCGTGATATTGTTCGTTTCTACACCCGTGAAGCCGGTGTGCGTAACCTGGAACGAGAAATTGCCAAGATCTGCCGCAAGGTGGTCAAGGAACTGCTGCTTACAACGGATGGTCCCAAGATTAATGTAA
>JAUXDG010000140.1 GCA_030618475.1 Gammaproteobacteria bacterium
GGGTGACGCGGACATCGATACTGCGATCGTAGGGTGAACGCTCAAAGCCCTTCATTATGTCGATCAGCCGGTCGCGACTCAGTACCCGGTTCGGGTGCTGGACGAATATACTCAGCAGTGAGAATTCACCACTGGTCAGGGGTACTTTTTCCCCCTGTCGAGTCAGTTCGCAGCTGCCCAGGTTCAATTGAAACGGTCCGAACTCGAATATCCGGTCGGCCGGGGTATCAGGGTCAGCGGCGGCTGCAGGCCGTCGTAAAACGGCTCGGATCCGGGCCAGCAGTTCCCGTGGGTTGAACGGTTTTGGCAGGTAGTCATCCGCACCGACTTCCAGGCCGACAATGCGGTCCACTTCCTCGCCACGTGCAGAAATCATAATTATCGGAATTTCGCGGCTGCCGCGCAGGCGTTTTGCAATGCTGAGGCCGTCTTCCCCTGGCAGCATCAGGTCGAGAATAATCAGATCAGGGGTATTTTCCGCCAGAAACTGGTCCATTTCGGTGGCATTCTCTACACCGGTTACCTGGTAGCCCTGCTCCGACAGGTATTGCCCCAGCAATTCACGCAGCTCCGGGTCATCATCAACAACAAGAATGCGGGTTTTATCGGTGCTCATGCTGCATAAGCCTAGCAGAAGCAGCCTGTTAGCGTTACGACAAGCTGCTGTAACAATTTGTTACAAATTACCCCGTATCCGAAATCAGGCCGAAACACCCGCTATGTAGTCTTTTGTCCATGTAAAGAGGGTAATTTTCTGAGTTAAGGAGTCTTGCCATGATTATCGATGGATTTACAATTACCGGTCTGGTCGTCGTTACGGCGATGGTTGGTGTTCTGTATATACTGGGGTGGTATGAGCATCATCAAGGCCACAATTGATGGTTGACCCTGCTGCGGACACCAGTCACGTTTTGGCGGTGTCCCGCAGCAAATCGATGCGCTCCAGCACCGATTCCGACAGCTTTTGTGCTGCCAGCATGACGGCTTCATCTTTGGCATGTGTCACTACCGCGTCGTAGAACGCGAAACAGCGATCACTGTCCGCGCGCAGGCGTTGTAACAAAGCGTCCGGGTCATCGTTTTCTGCAGCCGTTTTACTTTTATAGTTCTCAATCGATTCAATCGCTCTGACAGCATCCTCGCCCGGGTTGCCCGCGCTTTTCAGCTGGGCTTCGATGCCCGCCAGCATCATACCTGCGGCTTTGCGGACCTTTTCCAGTCCGGGGTGGCTGTCGTCGGCAAGGGCGGTCAGATTGTCTGCGAGACAGCGTTCCGCACTGCTCGCTACTGCAAGCAGGTCGGCCAGTGTGTGGATGATTGTGGGCGCGACATCTGGTTCCTCGTGGCCGGCTTCCCGTTCGGCCCGCCAGGCACGGCGGCGCATGGCGCGCAGCAGGGCGGCGTGGCCGAGTTCTTCACGGGCCAGGGTTTCTGCATACTCGCGCACGGTTTCGTCATCCGCGGTGGCGGCCACATAGGTATAAAAATGGAAGGCGCGTTCTTCGTTGTGCACCGCGAACGCCAGCGCCCGGTAGGGGGTGCTGTGCGCCGGGTCGACGGCATCACTGTCGTAATCGGTCGGCACCTGTGGATCTTCCCATTTGATCGGTCCGATATCGGTGCGCAGCTGAATGCCTTCCAGCTTCGCCCATTCTTTGATCAGGCGTTCATGTTCCTGCTCTTCTTCGACCATGCGTTCGAACAATGACGCGGCGTCCTGGTTGCCGTAGCTGTGCATTGCCTCGGCCAGGCGGATGTAACGCCGGATGGCCTCGCGTTCCGCATACAAGGCGATAGACATAAGGTCACTGGCTGTTTGTACATCTATTGTCAGCATGTTACGAGTTTCGCATACATTGAGCCGCCCCCGAAAATGTTTCCCGGACATTTTGATTCATATCAAGTAGCACCCATCAGGGGATTCGCTATACTGGCCCCCGATTTCTGGATAATACACTTAAAAAATTTAGGTGAATACAGCGGAGCATGGTGGTGCGACGAAGCTGCGCTTAGCCTGTTTTAAATCAGGTGCGCAGGGGGGTAGTGTTGCCGAGGCTTTTTTGCTGTTTGCCGCTGCGCTGCTGTTGCAGTTTCTGGTCAGCAGCCATGCAATGGCCGGCGAGTTACCGCGCTTTCTGACCGATATCGACCCGCAGGAAGTATTTCCCGGGGCTGACCGCATTGCCGAGCCGGAAGGCGATCCACCGGTGGCGTCGGCTTTCAGCGGGGACGAGCAGCTCGGTTTCGTGTTCCTCACCAGTGATTACGTCAATACCACCGGTTATTCCGGGAAACCCATACACCAGCTGGTCGCCATAGACCTCAAGGCCGTGATCCGCAAGGTGCTGCTGGCCGAGCATCACGAACCGATTATCCTCATCGGTATCCCGGAAAAGCGCATCGTCGCCGTGCTGGAAGACTATAACGGTCTGGACATCGGCGCGCTGGTGCGCGATGAGCTCGGGGATCACAAGGTCGACGTGGTCACCGGCGCCACCGTCACGGTGATGGTGATGGACGACACTATTCTGCGTGGCGCCATCAAGGTGGCACGTGCCCACCGCCTCGGCGGCCTGGCGCCGGTACGTAAACACACCGGCCCCCGCGCCGTGATCAATGCCGAGGCCGGTGAGATCGAGGACTGGCCGGCATTGCTCGCCGATGGCTCGGTACAACAGCTGGCGCTGACCCTCGAACAGGTCAACAAGGCGTTTGAAGCCTCGGGTGATGAGCTGGCGGCAAAGCGGCCCGAGCAGGGCGACCCGGATGAGTCATTTATCGAACTGTATGCCGCGGTGGTCTCCATTCCCGCCATCGGCCGCAGTCTGCTGGGAGAGGCGGAGTACCGCAACCTGACGCAGCGCCTGGAACCCGGTCAGCAGGCCATTCTGCTGGCCGGCGGCGGCCGCTATTCCTTCAAGGGGTCGGGTTATGTGCGCGGCGGTATTTTTGACCGTTTCCAGCTAGTGCAGGGCGACGCATCGATTCGCTTCCACGATTTCCAGCACAAGCGACTGCGCCATATTGCAGCTGAAGGTGCACCGGACCTCAAGGATGTCGACCTGTTCCTGACACCGCTCGACCCGGGGTTTGATCCCGCGGCGCCCTGGACACTGGAGCTGCTGGTGGGGCGTGCCATAGGCGCAACCAAAAAGGCCTTTCTGACGTTTGATCTGGATTACAGTCCAGCGGAGAAGTACCTGTCTTTTATCGCACCCGAGGAACCCGAAGAACCCGAAGGGCTACTGTCGTGGTTCGATGCCGATGCGCCGGACGCGTCCCTGTGGATGAAGATGTGGGAGACCAAGCTGCCCGAAGTCCTGATTTTGCTGGCGGCGCTTGGCGTGCAGACGCTGATTTTTTTCTTCCAGGACTGGCTGGTAAAACGTCCGCTGCTGGCCAAACGGGTACGCATCGCTTTCCTGATGTTTACGCTGTTCGGCATCGGCTGGTACGCGAACGCACAGCTGTCGGTGGTCAATATTCTCGCGGTTTTCAATGCTCTGGTCAGTGGTTTTGACTGGAGTTACTTCCTCATGGAACCGCTGCTTTTCATTCTCTGGGGATCAGTGGCCGTAGCACTGATATTTTGGGGAAGGGGGGCGTATTGTGGCTGGTTGTGTCCCTTTGGCGCGCTGCAGGAGTTGCTCAACCGACTCGCAAAGTGGGTCAGGATTCCTCAGCTGTCCTTGCCGTGGGGGTTGCACGAGCGCCTCTGGTCGCTGAAATACCTGATCTTCCTGGTGCTGTTCGGGTTCTCCCTGCATTCCCTGGGGGTGGCCGAGCGTCTTGCCGAAGTCGAGCCGTTCAAAACGGCGATTATTCTGAAATTCGTGCGTGACTGGCCGTTTGTGGTGTTCGCCGTGGCCGTGCTGGTAGCCGGTCTGTTTGTCGAGCGTTTCTATTGCCGTTACCTGTGTCCACTCGGTGCGGCGCTGGCCATTCCCGGCCGGATGCGTATGTTCGAATGGCTCAAGCGCTACAAGGAATGCGGTGCGCCCTGCCAGCGTTGCGCCAATGAGTGCATGGTCCAGGCCATCCACCCGGAAGGGAATATCAATGTCAACGAATGTCTGTATTGCCTGCATTGCCAGGTGGTGTATTCAGACGATCATGCCTGTCCGGTACTGATTCAGAAACGTCTTAAGCGGGAACGGCAGTCAAGTGTGTCGATGGAGCGCAAGTCCGGCGTTGCCCTGAAGGTGGAAGAGATCAAGAGAAAAGCAAAAGCAGATAAAGAGGTTGTTATAACCTCTGACTAGGATTCAGCAAGACCCGGTAAATGTGGCTTGTGCTGATGAGTCTGTATCCTGTAAGGGTACGGATAAAACAAGAGTAGAACTATCAAGAGGAGAGATGCGATGTCAAAAGATGATGACAAAAAAGCGGGTATTACCCGCAGGGAACTGCTGGGCGGTTCTGCCAAACTGGTAGCGTTGGCCGGAGCAGGTGGCGTAGCCGGACTGGCCGGCGGTTCGATGCTGTATTCCAGAGAGGCGCAGGCAGCGGGCGGCAAGGCTGATGTTGCTCCCGGTGACCTGGATGATTACTACGGCTTCTGGAGCAGCGGCCAGGCCGGTGAGTTGCGTATTATGGGCGTTCCCTCCATGCGCGAACTGATGCGTGTGCCGGTGTTCAACCGCTGCAGCGCCACTGGCTGGGGCGACACCAATGAAAGCCGCAAGATCCTTACCGACGGGCTGTTGCCGGATACAAAGAAATTCCTGGAAAGCCGGGGCGGCGTCTGGTTGAACGGCGATCTGCACCATCCACACATGTCGTTTACCGACGGCACCTATGACGGTCGGTACCTGTTTATGAACGACAAGGCCAACACGCGTGTTGCCCGTGTGCGCTGCGATGTCATGAAGTGCGACAAGATCACTGAAATTCCGAACGCCTCGGACATTCACGGTCTGCGTCCCCAGAAGTATCCGCGCACCGGTTATATTTTTGCCAATGGTGAACACCGGGTGCCGCTGCCGAACGACGGCAGTGTTCTCGATGAGCCGGAAAAATACCACGCGATTTTCACCGCACTCGACGGTGATAGCATGAAAGTGGCCTGGCAGGTCATGGTCGACGGTAACCTGGATAACTGTGATGCCGACTACCAGGGGCTGTATGCCTTCTCTACCTGCTACAACGGCGAGGAGGGCGTGACGCTTGCCGAGATGACGGCCAACGAGCAGGACTGGGTGGTGGTGTTCGATATCAAACGTATCGAGGCCGCGGTGAAGAACGGTGATTTTAAAGAGATGAAAGGCGTGCCGGTGATCGACGGTCGCAAGGGCTCTAAATATACCCGCTACATCCCTATTTCCACCAGTCCTCATGGCTGTAATACCGCGCCTGACGGTCACTACGTTATTATCAACGGCAAGTTATCACCCACCGTTACCGTTCTGGATGTACGGCGTCTGCCCGATCTCTTTAATGACAAGATCAAGCCGCGTGATGTAGTGGCCGCCGAGCCGGAACTGGGCCTGGGACCGTTGCATACCGCTTTTGATGGCAAAGGTAACGCCTTTACCACGTTGTTCCTCGACAGCCAGGCTGTGAAGTGGAATATCCAGAAAGCGGTTGATGCGTACAGTGGCAAGGACGTCAATCCGATCCTGCAAAAGATCGACGTGCACTATCAGCCGGGTCATAACCATACCTCCATGGGTGAAACGAAAGAAGCCGATGGCAAATGGCTGGTGTCGCTCAACAAGTTCTCCAAGGACCGTTTCATCAACGTCGGCCCGTTGAAGCCGGAGAACGATCAGCTGATCGATATTAGCGGCAAAGAGATGACTCTCGTGCATGACGGTCCGACCTTTGCCGAACCGCACGACTGCATCATTGTGCGTACCGATATTGTCAATCCGCGTTCGGTATGGAAAAAGGACGACCCGATGTGGGCCGATGCAACCGCCCAGGCCAAGAAGGACGGCGTCACCCTGTATACGGATTCCAAGGTGGTCCGCGACGGTAACAAGGTACGTGTCTACATGTGGTCGATAGCGCCAAGCTTCAGCATGGAGAAGTTCACTGTGAAGCAGGGTGACGAGGTCACTGTTTACGTCAGTAACAATGACCAGATCGATGACCTGACGCATGGTTTCACGCTGGCCAACTATGGCGTCGCCATGGAGGTAGGTCCACAGGCCACCTCATCAGTGACCTTCAAGGCGGACCGCCCGGGCGTGCACTGGTTCTACTGCCAGTGGTTCTGCCACGCACTGCATATGGAGATGCGTGGCCGCATGCTGGTGGAACCGGCGTAAGCGATTAGCGTTTTGCGTTATCGTCAGAAGTACGGAAACCCGTCGGTCGTTCTGACCGGCGGGTTTTTGCTGTTGCTGCTGTCTGTCTGTCTGTCCGCGCCGCTTCTGGCGCAAGACCGGACGGTGTTACCGGGCGCGGGATCGTTACAAAGGGCCATTGACCAGGCCGGTCCCGGTGACCGCTTGCTGCTTCAGGACGGCGTGTATGCAGGTGCAGTCGTCATCGACCGGCCACTGAAGTTGCTGGGTAAGGTCTCCAGCATTATCGATGGCGGGGGCGTGGGCCGGGTGATTACCGTGGCAGCGCCGGATGTCGTGGTGCGCGATGTGACAGTGCGCAATTCGGGCACCAGTCTGGCCACCGAGGACAGCGGCATTTTTGTAACAGCCGACGGAGACCGCGCCCTGATAGACGGTAATCAGCTGCAACACAATCTGATCGGTGTTTACCTGAAGGGTCCTGAAAATGCGGTGGTGCGGCGTAACGTCATCGTCGGCAGTACCGATCCGCATGTGAACGACCGTGGCAATGGTGTCCAGCTCTGGAACACCCCCGGTTCCGTGGTCGAGGACAACGATATCCGTTACGGTCGTGACGGTATCTTTGTGACCACCAGCCAAAACAATGTTTTTCGTGGCAACCGCCTGCGGGATCTGCGTTTTGCCATCCATTACATGTATACCAATGACAGCGAGGTCAGTGGCAACCGGTCAACCGGCAACCACGTTGGTTACGCGCTGATGTATTCAGACCGCTTGCAGATATTCGGCAACGTATCCGATGCGGACCGTGACCGTGGCCTGTTTTTCAACTATGCCAATAACTCTGACATCAGAGGCAACCGGGTCACGGGCGGCGCGGAGAAATGTGTTTTTATCTATAACGCCAATATAAACCATATTCACGGCAACTATTTTTCCGACTGTCGGATCGGTATTCA
>JAUXDG010000238.1 GCA_030618475.1 Gammaproteobacteria bacterium
TCTTTTTTCGCTGCGACCTTTTCTTCGCGCTGACGTCTGATGCGTTGGGTCTCGAGCCAGGCTCTGAAGCTTGTGAAGCGGACAGCCAGCCAGGCCAGCGCTAACAGGGTCAACTTGCCGGTCCAGTCCATAACATTCAGCCAGGAAAGACCTGTAAACAGGGTCACGCCGGTCAGAAACAGGGCCAACAGGAATAAGGTTGCGCCCATGAAGCTGAACAGCGCCGCCAGGTTTTGCGCCACCAGGTTGCCGAATATGCCACCGGCATCCAGTGGCAGGCTGCCGGAGGCAATGGCAAAGTGCAGGGTGGCCAGTCCACAACCCGAAGCAACCGTCAGCAGAAACCCCGCCCAGCGGAGCGACAGTACGTGCAGATCGATACCACCGGCCGGGGTTCGACCCTGAAACACCAGCCAACCGCTGAATCCCACCATCAGCGGAAACAGGTAGGCGAAATAACCAAACAGGTAGAGAAAGACATCGGCAAACCAGGCGCCCACCATACCCCCGTAATTGTGGATATGGTGTGCAGGGCCGCGATGCGACCAGCCCGGGTCCTCAGGGTGGTAACTCATCAGCGACAGCAACAGATAAAGCGCCAGCGCCGACAGCAGAAACAAAGTGCCTTCGCGTAAGCCTTTGCTGACGTTTGGATGGATCTTTTGCGTTTCCGCCTTTTTTCGACGTGCCTGGGCCAAGACGAGAATTTCTAGTAACTATGCATTTTAAGATATTAAAAGATCGAGCATTTTACTTCGTTTCGAACAGGGATAGCAAGGCAGGGTGACAAACCTTGCCAGCCTGAACATTAAGCCCATGTTGAAGCTCGGAATTCCCTGCCAGACCAGCGTCCGCCAATGTCAGCAGGTGTGGCGTAAGTGCTGCCGACAGCGCCTGGGATGCGGAACGCGGCACCGCCCCCGGCATATTGGTCACCGCCAAATGTACCACGCCATCAACCTGGTAGGTCGGAGAGCGGTAATCCGTGGGCCGCGTGGTTTCGATACAGCCGCCCTGATCGACAGAGATATCCACCACCACGCTACCTGCCTGCATGCGTTTGACATGAGCGGCGCTAACCACCTGCGGTGCCCTGGCCCCCGGAATCAATACCGCACCGATTACCAGATCGGCTTCAACCACCGCCTGTTCGATACTGTCCGGGTAGGGGTACAAAGCCGTTACATTGTCGCCCAACTCGCGCATCGCCTCGAGTTTGCTGCGCTTACGATCGAACACCGTCACCTCGGCGCCCAGCGCCGCCGCCAGTCGCACCGCATTACCACCCGCCGTACCGCCGCCAATCACCGTCACACGCCCTCGCTCGGCGCCCGGCAGGCCGCCCAGCAACAGGCCCTTGCCGCCCTGGGGCTGGTGCAACAGATGGGTGCCCAGCTGCACGGATAAGCGTCCCGCGATGTCGCTCATGGGTGCCAGCAGAGGCAAGTCCCCGGACGCAAGCTGAACGGTTTCAAAGGCCAGCGCCGTCAGGCCGATACCGCAAAGCCTGCGGGTCAGTGCTTCGTTGGCCGCCAGGTGCAGATAACTGAACAGGATATGGTCACTGCGCAGATAACGCAGGTCCCCTTCCACCGGCTCCTTTACCTTCACGATCAGCTCACCAAGTTCGTAGAGCTCGGCCGCATCGGCAGTAATTTTCGCCCCTGCGGCCCGGTAAGCCTGGTCGGAATAACCGGACTGGACCCCGGCACCCGACTCGATATAGACCTGATGCCCGGCAGATATCAGTCCTGAACAGGCAGCAGGAATCAACCCTACCCTGCCTTCCAACGGTTTGATTTCGCGCGGAACTCCAATGCGCATTGTCACTCCTTTTAACTCGCTGTCGGCAAGTCCTTTGGGTTCAGGTCACTGGACCACCAGTGCCACATTCCGTACCATAGCCGGCCAATTGCTTCGGGGTGAGTATACATGACTGAAAACAGACACTGCCGCTTGCTGATTCTGGGCTCGGGCCCGGCGGGTTACACTGCCGCGATCTATGCGACACGCGCCAACCTGAATCCGGTTCTGATTACCGGCATCGAACAGGGTGGCCAGCTGATGACGACAACGGACGTTGAAAACTGGCCGGGCGGCATCGAAGGCCTGCAGGGCCCGGCACTCATGGACGAAATGCGCCAGCACGCCGAACGATTCAACACCGAAATCATTTTTGACCATATCAACAAGGTGGACCTCAATCAGCGGCCTTTCTGGCTGCAGGGTGATTCCGGCATCTATACCTGTGACGCTCTGATTATCTGCACCGGCGCATCGGCACAATACCTGGGACTGCCCTCTGAAGAAGCTTTCAAAGGCAAAGGCGTTTCCGCCTGTGCGACCTGTGATGGCTTTTTCTATCGAGAAAAACCGGTAGCGGTCATCGGTGGCGGCAATACGGCGGTTGAGGAGGCCCTTTATCTGTCCAACATTGCCTCACACGTGACGCTTGTTCACCGGCGTGATGCGCTTCGTGCGGAAAAAATTCTGCAAGACCGTCTTTTCCAGCGTGAAAAGGAAGGCAAGGTCACCATCGAATGGGACCACGTACTGGATGAGGTGCTGGGCGACGATAGCGGCGTGACCGGCATGCGCGCCAAAAATGTCAAAGACGGCTCCAGCAAAGACTTGCGGGTAGACGGCGTCTTTATTGCCATTGGTCACAAACCCAATACAGCTCTTTTCGAAGCTCAACTGGAGATGCACAAAGGGGGATACCTCAAGGTAAAAAGCGGCGTCGAGGGCGATGCAACTGCCTGCAGTATCACCGGTGTATTTGCCGCTGGTGACGTCGGCGACCATATCTATCGGCAGGCGGTCACATCCGCCGGATCCGGTTGCATGGCGGCACTGGATGCCGAGCGCTATCTGGACGCCCTGGAACAGACCGGTTAATCGCTGGCCAATGTCATGTAAACAGCCACGGAAGACACGGAAACATTTTCGTTTTTTCCGAGATTTCCGTGTATTCAGTGGCTGAATTCAACGCGGTTCGATCGGGGTGGGGCAGCTGGGGACTTAGGTAAAGATCAGTAAGCAAATCCGCTAGGGGTCTCACGTTTTAGTACAATAGACCCATGGAACTGAAGATCCTGACCTCTATTGCTGGCGTTGATGCCGATCAATGGAATGCCCTGGCCGGAACCGCCAACCCGTTTCTGCGTTACGAGTTCCTCGCGGCACTGGAACGCAACGCCTGTGTCGGTGAACGGCACGGCTGGCTGCCCAGGCACCTGCTGGCTTTCGATGATAGCGGCCGGCTGACCGGTGCCGTCCCTATGTACCTGAAAGACAATTCCTACGGTGAGTTCGTTTTCGACGGGTCGTGGGCAGAGGCCTACCAGCGCGCCGGCCTGTCGTATTACCCGAAATCCGTGGTTGCCGTGCCCTACACCCCCGCCACCGGCCCCCGGATACTGACCACCGGTGGCGATGATGCTGATGACGTTGCCAATCAGCTCATTCAACTGGCGCGGGAATGGTCAGAAAACGAGCAACTGTCATCCCTGCATTGCCTGTTTACGGATAAAAATGATACCCGCCGGCTGAAGGAGCAGGGGTTTCTGTTGCGGCTGGGCTGCCAGTTTCACTGGCAAAACCAGGGTTACCGTGACTTTGACGATTACCTGTCCTGCTTCAGCTCGCGTAAACGCAAAAAGGTGCGCCGGGAACGGCGCCATGTCCAACAAGCCAGTATCGAAATCCGTACTGTCGACGGGCAGCAAGCGAGCGATCAGGAAATCGAAGTCATGTATGACTTCTACCGATCGACATTCGAAAAAAAATGGGGATACCCTACCCTGACACTGGACTTCTTTCGTGAAATCGCTGGCACCATGGGCGAACAGCTGCTGTTCTTCATCGCCAGAAAAAACCGGCGTATCGTGGCTGGTGCCATCTGTTTTCGCAGCCATGACACACTCTACGGGCGCCACTGGGGATGTTACGACGACTACCACAGCCTGCATTTCGAGGCCTGCTACTACCAGGGTATTGATTACTGCATACGTCATGGCTTGAAAGCCTTTGAGCCAGGTGCACAGGGTGAACACAAGATCAGCCGCGGCTTTTTGCCGACCCCGACCTGGTCCGCGCATTGGATCAGGCAGCA
>JAUXDG010000131.1 GCA_030618475.1 Gammaproteobacteria bacterium
GGAAAGATCGGTACGCCCTTCGATCACGTCACTCATGTGCACATCGTGACAGCTGAAACCCGCCGCATCAAAGGCCGCCGCCATCTCCACCTGACCGTTGACACCCTGCTCACGCAGGATGGCAATTCTGGGGCGCACACCGCTGGCGATCATCGCTGCCGCAGGGTTTTCATCGGCATCAAAGCGGACTCGGGGCTGCAGTCCGGGATCACCGCTGTCGAGTAAGGCGGCATTTTCCTGCTCCGCACAATCCGGATTGTCACGAATGAGCTGCATCCGGTAACTGGTTGCCGCCCAGGCTTGCTGCAGATCCGAGCGTCTCTCATCAAATACCGGCTGACGTGCGTGGGTAAATACGATGCGGTCGTCATCGCGCAACTCACCGATGACATGGCTGTATTTGCCTAAACCGGCTTCCCGCAGTGTTTCCAGTACCGCGTCGGTATCACAGTGACGGACCTGCAAAACAGCGCCCAGCTCTTCACTGAACAGCGCTGCCCGCTGATCATCACCCAGATCATCCAGATGGACTTCCAGACCACAATGGCCGGCAAATCCCATTTCACACAGGGTTGCGAACAGGCCGCCATCCGACCTGTCGTGATAAGCGAGTAACAGACCTGCCCGATTAAGATCCTGGATAGACGCGAAGAAGGCTATCAATGACTCGGGATCATCCAGATCAGGGGCGTGATGACCGATCTGTTTGTAGACCTGGGCCAGTGCCGAGCCGGCCAGGCGGTTTCGGCCCTTACCCAGATCGATAAGAATAAGATCGGTATCGCCATGATCACAGCGCAACTGCGGCGTCAGCGTCAGGCGCACATCCCGAACCGGTGCAAAACCGGTGATGATCAATGACAAAGGACCGGTCACAGAACGCTCTTCACCCTCGTCCTGCCAGACCGTTTTCATGGACAGCGAATCCTTGCCGACCGGAATGGCGATACCGAGCCGGGGACACAGTTCCTCACCGACGGCACGCACGGTATCGAACAAAGCGGCATCCTCACCCGGATGCCCCGCCGGCGCCATCCAGTTTGCTGACAGACGAATCTTCGACACGTTTTCAATATTGGCAGCCGCCATGTTGGTAATGGCCTCGGCCACTGCCATGCGGCCGGATGCGGCCGGATGGATCAGGGCCAGCGGTGGCCGCTCGCCCATGGCCATGGCTTCACCGCCATAGCCCTGATAATCGCAACAGCTTACCGCCACGTCGGCCACCGGTATCTGCCAGGGGCCGACCATCTGGTCACGTACCACCTGGCCGGTCACGCTACGGTCACCGATAGTAATCAGAAACTGTTTGCTGGCGACTGCCGGCAGGCGCAAAACCCGGTAGGCCATTTCAGTCAGATCGGACGGCAAATCCAGTTCGGGCTTGGTAAAAGTACGGTGATGGGCGTCACGTAACATCTTGGGTGGCTTGCCGAGTAACACCGACATCGGCAGATCGATCGGTGTATTATCAAAATAACCATCGCCCACAAGCAGTTGCCGTTCCTCGCGTGCTTCACCCAGCACTTCGAACGGACAGCGTTCCCGCTCGCACAATGCTTGAAACTCATCCATGCGCTCGGCCGGCACCGCCAATACATAACGTTCCTGGGATTCGTTACACCAGATCTGCATCGGTGACATGCCGGGTTCATCGTTGGGCACCGCGCGCAATTCAAACGCACCGCCGCGGCCTGCATCGTTCACCAGTTCGGGTAATGCGTTTGATAAACCACCCGCGCCGACATCATGGATGGACAGTATCGGGTTATCCCTGCCCATCGACCAGCAGCGGTCGATGACTTCCTGACAACGTCGTTCCATTTCAGGATTACCACGCTGCACAGAGGCAAAGTCCAGTTCTTCCGAACTGCTGCCACTGGACATGGACGATGCGGCGCCGCCGCCCAGACCGATCAGCATGGCCGGACCACCCAGCACGATGATCTGGGATCCGGGGGGAATATCCAGCTTGTCGATATGCTCGGCACGAATATTTCCGTAACCACCGGCAACCATAATGGGCTTGTGATAGCCGCGCAGTTCGGGCCCTTCCGGCCCGGGCACCTGCTCTTCGTAAGTGCGGAAATAACCGCACAGATTGGGCCGGCCAAATTCGTTGTTAAATGCGGCTGCGCCCAGCGGCCCGTCGATCATGATATCGATGGCGGACACAATACGTTCGGGTTTGCCATGATCGGTTTCCCAGGGCTGGACAAAATCCGGGATACGCAGATTGGATACCGAAAAGCCGCACAGTCCCGCCTTGGGCTTGGCGCCACGGCCGGTAGCGCCTTCGTCGCGGATTTCACCACCCGAACCGGTTGCCGCACCGGGAAATGGCGAGATGGCCGTCGGGTGGTTATGCGTTTCCACCTTGATCTGGATATGGACATCTTCCAGGCAGTCCTGGTACTCACCCGTTTCCGGATTGACCAGGAATCGTTTTGCCGGCTGCCCTTCCAGTACCGCTGAATTATCGTGGTAGGCGGACAGGATACCGTCCGGACTGGCCTTATAACTGGCGCGGATCATGTCGAACAGGGTGGCATCCTGTTGTTCGCCATCGATAAGCCAGCTGGCGTTGAAAATCTTGTGACGGCAGTGCTCCGAATTGGCCTGCGCAAACATCATTAATTCCACGTCGGTCGGGTTTCGTCCCAGTGACACGAAACTGTCCACCAGGTAATCGATCTCGTCGCTGGACAACGCCAGCCCCAGTTCGACGTTGGCGCGCTCAAGCGCCCCCCGACCGCTTTGCAGAACATCAACACTGACCACCGCTGCGGGGTCAGCCTGCTGAAACAACAGGGGTGCGTCTTCGGCACGAGTCAACACCGACTCCGTCATTCTGTCGTGCAACACAGAGCCTATTGACTGCACCGCCTCGTCGTCGAGCGTTCCCTCACCTTCGAGCGTCAGATCAAAACGGATCCCCCGTTCAATACGCTTGACCGAAACCAGGCCACAGTTATGGGCAATGTCGGTCGCTTTACTGGACCAGGGTGAAATAGTACCGAGTCGTGGCACGACCCAAAGCGAAAACCCACCCGGGAGAAATTTCAAATCTGTTCCCTGACTGTCCAGCAACTTCAGTAAAACCTCATGCTGATCGGTGGTCAGTTCCTGCTCAAGCTCTACAAAGTGCACGAAATGTGCTTTCAGTTCAATAACACCGGCAACAGTCCGCCGGATCCGCTCGGCGTGCTTTTGAAGACGAAACGGGGAAAAGGCGTTTGCACCGAGCAATTGCAGCATGGACTTTCTCTATTAAGCAGGGAACAATTTCAACCCGGGGACCAATTTGAAATCTGCCCCCTGGATAACTGCTAATGATACTGGATGGCCTGCAACCGGTACAGCCGCCTGTTGGTGCTGGCGAGGTCGATGTCTAGAGGGGGGTTATTGCAGAGTCTTCCAGGGCATACCGGCCGGCTGGTCAGCAACCATAATTTCAAGGTGCCGGCAAGCCGGCACAGCCGACAACAACTCGCGTGCCAGGTGCGGGCGATTGTTGTTTTCGCTGAGATGTGCGGCAATCAGATGCTGCAACCGGCTGACGTCTATTTTAGTTAATAAATCTGCCGCTTGCTGATTACTCAGATGCCCGAGCGGACCGCCGACTCGCTGTTTGAGGTGCCGCGGATAAGACCCGCAGGCGAGCAACTCCGGGTCGTGGTTGCATTCCAGGATCAGCGCATCCAGTTGATCGAGCGCTCTGACGATATGCGGGGTCACACTGCCCGTGTCCGTCAGCAGACCCAGGCGTCTGACACCGTCGGAAAAGACAAACTGGCAGGGCTCACGCGCATCATGCGGCACCGGGAACGGCTGAATCAACACATCGCCGATTTCAAAGCACTGGTGGACGTTGAAACAATGCCACTCAGCCAGCTTACCGCCTTTATGCCCAGCTTCGGTACCGGCTGTCATCCATACGGGTATGTCATAACGGCGGGAAAAGCGGGCGACCCCGGAAATATGATCGCTGTGTTCGTGGGTGACCAGAATGGCCGCCACATCACCCGGCTGCAGAGCAAGGCTGGCAAGACGTTTTTCCGTTTCCAGGCAGGAAAAGCCGCAGTCGATCAACAGGCGGGTATCACCCGCTTCCACCAGCGTGGCGTTACCCTTACTGCCACTGCCCAGGGACGCAAAACGCATCACCGGCGTAGGGCTCGCGCAACAATAACTTCCCATTTTGGAACGCCGATCCATCCCGTCTGGCTGCGTTGCGAAAACTTGGAAGATAACGAATATTCCTGCGTTTCCGCGCCTTGCCAGACGGGCGCCTCGACGCCCCAAATCCGGGAACTTATCATTGCGCGAGCTCTTATTTCAGCTCTTCATACAACAGCCTAAGAATACGCACACCGGTTACCGAGGTCTCGGGGTCACCCTCTTCATTTAAAACCACGACCCGGGTGTCGACGCCATCATCGGACAGTTTGATCTGGTAACGCTGGACCTTCTGCTCATCGTCCGATGACCAGAAGGCAAGTTTGGAAAGCAGCCCCTTGTCTTTCTGAGCTTTGAGTGGATCGTTGTAACGTACGTAATAAATCCCTTGCAAGCGATCGCGATCCTCGACCGCGAAATCGACGCGATCCAGCACAATGCCCACATTACGCCAGGCTTTGGAATAGTCGTCATGGACGATCAGCGTGGCCTGCCCCGAAGCCTGCTGTATCAGCTCCGCCTGTATCTGGACGGGTTTTTCCTCGGCCAGCATCTGCTCTGCCTGCTGCGGTTGCACACCAAGATAAATCATCATGCGCTTGAGCATTTCTGATTCCAGCCCCGGATCTTTAGGCCGCGGCCCCCACACGGTCGCGCTTTCATCGCTCTCGCTTGTGAGGATCTCTTCCACCCCCTGATGCGTAATGAACAGTTCGGTGGTACCCGGCTTCTCACCACGCTCCAGGCGCATCCGGTAACGATCCCGGTAAGCCGACGAGTAAGCCTGATCCCAGACCCGCCCGATCAGACTACGTACCGGTCCTTGCGGGATTTTTGCTCGATTTTCCGCCCAGTCGGTTTCCAGAATCCCGGTGGCAGGATCTTCAGTCATAATGAAAAAACCGTTTTCCAGCCAGAATTCCCTGGCTTCGGGCCAGACCGATGCGGGTTCACCCTGCACAACCAGCCAGGCCCTGTCCTGGTATCGCTCCAGTCGCAACGATTCCTGGCTGGGCAACACCGGACTCTCACCGGCACGATCGCCAAGTGTCTTGCGGGCAGTGGTATAGCCGGACAGCGTGGTCGAATCACTTGGTACCACCAGGCTATCCGTGACCGGCGTGGTGGTGAGATCCGGCGGGACCTCCAGGGACTGGGTTGGCTCGGCTTTTCGATAATCCCTGCTGCGATCCGGAAAAACATCGTTCAACCAGCTACAGGCCGTCACCGCCGGCAGCATGATAACCGCCAACAACACCCGGCTCGTGAATTCACTTCGACGCATAAATAAAAAACCAACCTTTTTCAGTCAATATGTAGCCTGGATTTCTCACAACCTTAACCACAAAGGTCACGAAGGTCACTAAGGAACAACCCGTTAATGTTAGTGGCGGAAAATTCACCAAGCACGGCCTGTGATCCCGCGCATTCAGGGGCCATTCCGGGAATCCCTTTTAATTTAATTCCTTTGTGCCCTTGGTGTCCTTCGTGGTGAGAAATGGAGGCTAGGCATCCGCCGTCTGCACAACACCTGCCTGCCGCAGTGCGTCCCGAACACGCTGATGATATTGGCAAGCGAGCGGTGTCAGCGGCAGTCTCAGCCCGGGCGGGATCAGCCCCATCTCGTGCAATGCCCATTTCACCGGGATGGGGCTGGATTCAATGAAGAGATCCTCATGCAGAACCCGGAGTCGCTGGTCGATCTGCTCCGCCTGTACGCGATCCCCGGCCAGTGCAGCGGCACACATCTCGTGCATGGCTCTGGGTGCCACATTCGCGGTCACCGAGATATCCCCCTTTGCACCCAGCAGGATCAACTCCATGGCAGTGGCATCGTCACCACTGTACAGGTCCAGTTGATCTCCGCAGGTTTCCAGGATCTGCCTACCACGCACCAGATCCCCGGTCGCTTCCTTGATGCCGACAATGTTGCAAATCGGTGCCAACCGCTGCACGGTTTCCGGCAATAGATCGCAGGCCGTCCGTCCAGGCACGTTGTACAGAATCTGTGGGACCGGGACAGCGTCCGCAACAGCCTTGTAGTGCTGATACAGCCCTTCCTGGGTCGGTTTGTTGTAGTAAGGGGTCACCAGCAGGCAAGCATCCGCACCCGCCTGCATACCGCATCGGGTCAAATCAATGGCTTCCTGCGTGGAATTGGCCCCGGTTCCCGCAATCACGGGCAACCGCCCATTGGCCTGTTCCACAATACGACGCAACAGGGCACAGTGTTCTTTTTCATCTATAGTCGCAGATTCACCGGTGGTACCCACCGCGACAATAGCGTCTGTGCCTTCAGCAACATGGAATTCGATGAGTGCTTCCAGGCTGTCATCGTCCACCGCGCCGTCTTCGCGCATCGGCGTAACCAGCGCCACCATACTGCCGTGAAACATCAAGTTCTCCGCAACGCAAAATAAAGCGCATGGTACGTTTCCGGCCCGCCAGTGACAAGCGGAGTGGCGAACTGCGGCAGCCTGATTTTCCAGCCATCCTGCAACTTGTTTAAAACCCGGAAAACCCGGCAAACCTGGCGGACAGCCACCAGCGACTGATTAGTATCTTTAATGGGTACTTTAAAAGCCCTTTGTGTCCTTTGCAGCCTTTGAGGTGATAATTGGTACCGGAACCCATCAACAATTTTAATATGCCATGACTGACCAATCCAAAACGATCCGCGAAATCCGCATCAACCCGATCGTACCCAGCGAGTCGGTGCTGGTTTCTACGGCGCGCGGTATGCGTCCGCGCAAAGAAGAGGCGCCGGCGCCGCGCGACACCCGCAAACACGTCGACCGCTGCCCGTTCTGCACCGGCAACGAGCATATGACACCACCAACCGTGGCCAGTTCGCCAAGCGAGGAAAACTGGTCGGTACGGGTGGTCGAAAACCTCTACCCGGTGCTCGGTGACGACAGCAAATCAAGCAATCTGGTCTTTGGCCTGCAGCAGGCCATCGACGGTTACGGGCGACACGAGGTTATTATCGATCACCCGGAACACGCTATCGCCATTCAAGACATGTCCGAAGACCACCTGTTCCGCCTGACGGGCGTGTACCGCGACCGCATTCGTGCACTTTATAAAGCGGATGAGCGCATTCAGTACGTGCTGATATTCAAGAACTTCGGGCCCGCCGCCGGCGCCAGTATTCCGCACACCCACAGCCAGGTTATCGCCATGCCGGTGGTGCCGGAAAATGTGAAGTCGGAGGCCAAGCGG
>JAUXDG010000247.1 GCA_030618475.1 Gammaproteobacteria bacterium
ACCGGCCTGGTAGGCTTCCTGCAAAGCCTGTTCAAAACGCTCGTAAGGCTCGTGATGAAATTCGCCACGCATGTAGTTATAACCCACCGTCGCACCCATGGAATAAGCGGCGATTGCCATGCCTTCGATCAGCGCGTGCGGATTGTAACGGATAATATCGCGGTCTTTGCAGGTGCCCGGTTCGGATTCATCTGAATTACAGACAATGTACTTCTGACCCGGTGCGTTGCGCGGCATGAAACTCCACTTCAGGCCGGTCGGAAAGCCTGCACCGCCGCGGCCACGCAAAGCGGAACTCTTGACTTCTTCGATGATTTCTTCTGGTGAAGTCTTCCCGGCGAGGATTTTTTTCCAGGCGTCATAACCGCCGATTTTGAGATAGTTCTCAAGTGTCCAGGGTTCATCAAATTGCAGTGTTGTAAAACAGACCTGGTTTGTCAT
Source organism: Gammaproteobacteria bacterium (assembly GCA_030618475.1). GTDB lineage: Bacteria > Pseudomonadota > Gammaproteobacteria > DSM-19610 > DSM-19610 > Thiogranum. The sequence goes on from JAUXDG010000247.1 coordinate 442, forward strand.
GCCTTACTCCAGACCGTCCAGAATCTGATCCAGCTTTGCGATGGTCAGATTCTCGTGATAGTGGCCATTTACCGCCATCATGGGTGCACCTACGCACGCCGCCAGGCATTCCTCCTCGGCCTTGAGATAAATGCGGCCATCCGGCGTGCTTTCGCCCAGCTTGACGCCCAGTTTGCTTTCCACGTGCGCGATGAGTTCATCGGCACCGCACAGCATGCAGGAAATATTGTTGCAGAAAGCCACCGTGTTGCGGCCTACTGCTTGAGTCTCGATCATCGAATAAAACGACGAAACCTCATAAACCGATACCGGCGGCATGTCGAGATACGCGGCGACCGCGTTCATCTGCGGCACCGTTACATAGCCTTCACGGTGCTGAATAGCGTGCAACGCAGACAATACCGCCGACTGTTTCTGGTCAGCCGGATACTTGGCCAGCCAGTGATCAATCTCGGTCCTGATCTCGGCAGGTATTTCGTAGCGCTCTGTTTTCTGCTCTACCGCTGTCATCTTTTGCACTCTATCAACTTCACCACTGTGCCCGCCCTCAACGATCAACTTCACCAAACACTATGTCCATGGTGCCGATGATGGTCACCACGTCGGCCAGCATGTGGCCACGTGCCATTTCATCCATGGCGGCCATATGCGCAAAACCCGGTGCACGGATCTTTACGCGATACGGTTTGTTGGCACCATCGGAAATCAGGTAGACACCGAATTCGCCCTTGGGGTGTTCCAGTGCGGTATACACTTCACCTTCCGGTACACAATAACCCTCGGTAAACAATTTGAAGTGGTGGATCAGCGCTTCCATGTCCGCTTTCATTTCTTCACGCGCTGGAGGTGCCACCTTGTAGTCGCCGACCATCACTGGCCCGGGATTTTTGCGCAGCCAGTCGATGCACTGTTTAATGATACGGTTGGACTGGCGCATTTCTTCAATGCGCACCAGGTAGCGGTCGTAGCTATCACCGTTTACACCAACCGGAATATCGAAATCCATCTTGTCATAGACTTCGTAGGGCTGCTTCTTGCGCAGATCCCAGGCAATACCCGAACCGCGGATCATGGGGCCGGTCAATCCGAGTTGTTTGGCGCGCTCGGGTGTCACCACACCGATGCCCACGGTACGCTGCTTCCAGATACGGTTGTCGGTCAGCAGGGTTTCGTATTCATCGACACAGGCCGGGAAACGCTCGGTGAAATCCTCTATGAAATCCATCAGCGAACCCTGACGGTTGCTGTTCAGTCGATCCACGTCTTTCTGGCCGTGCCACCTGGATACCTGGTATTGCGGCATGCGGTCCGGCAGATCACGGTACACACCACCTGGGCGATAATAAGTCGCATGCAGGCGTGCACCGGACACTGCCTCGTAGACATCCATCAGGTCTTCGCGCTCACGGAAAGTATACAGGAAAATCGTCATTGCACCGATGTCGAGTCCGTGCGCTCCCAGCCACAACAGGTGATTCAGAATGCGGGTGATCTCATCGAACATCACACGGATATACTGGGCACGAACCGGTACCTCGACACCCAGCAGCTTCTCGATGGCCATGACGTAACCGTGTTCGTTGCACATCATGGAGACATAATCGAGCCGGTCCATGTAACCGATGCTCTGGTTGTAGGGCTTGCTTTCAACCAGCTTTTCAGTGCCACGATGCAACAGGCCGATATGCGGGTCGGCGCGTTGCACCGTTTCGCCATCCAGTTCCAGCACCAGACGCAATACACCGTGCGCCGCGGGGTGCTGGGGGCCGAAGTTTAATGTGTAGTTACGAATTTCCGGCATGTTGTTAACCGTACCTGGCCTTGCACTTCGAAAAATCAACCACCAAGGTCACGAAGGGCACAAAGGTAAAACCTTCTAAATTAGTTTTTTTCATAATAACTGGTTGTCCTTCGTGCCCCTGGTGGTTAATAACTTGTTCGATTGATTCAGTCTTCCGTCTGTTTTTCCGGCTCATCAATCTCTGCGCTGATTTCCTCTGCACCGCCTTCAGCGCGTATCACGCGCGGTACCAGCACACGCGGTTCGATGCTGACCGGCTGATAGACGACCCGCCGTTTTTCGGGGTCATATTTCACTTCGACATTACCCGTTAATGGGAAATCCTTGCGGAACGGATGTCCGATAAAGCCATAGTCGGTAAGAATCCGGCGAAGATCCGGATGCCCCTCGAACATAATGCCATACAGGTCGAAGGCCTCGCGTTCAAACCAGTTGGCACTGCTCCAGATATCGATCACCGACGGAATGATGGGCAGCTGATCATCGATGGCAAAAACCTTGATGCGCAGGCGCTGGTTATTGGCTACCGATAACAGGTGATAAACCGCTGCAAAACGCTGCTCTGTTTGCAGTGTCTCCAGCGACAGTTCCTCCTCCAGAACCGGCAAACGACCAGCACTGTTGGCGTCTACACCGCGGCTGAAACCGATAGCACTGGATTCTTCGGTTACCCACTCGTCCTTGCCGTAGGCCAGGTAGTCCACACCGCAGATATCGATCAATTGCTCGAAGCCGAAATCAGCCTCATCGCGCAGCGCAGTACAGGTTTCGAGCACATCCTGCGGGGCAATTTCAACCGTCACCTCGCGCGCGGCAAGCCTGGCGTCCTGCAGAGTGTTGCCAAAGCGTTCCTGTAAGCGGCTGAGAAGATCCTTGACTCGCATTGCAATCTCTATTATCGGGCGATGGTATTGGTACGGTGTATTTTATTCTGCAGCTGTATTATTCCGTACAGCAGCGCTTCCGCGGTTGGCGGACAGCCCGGCACATAGATATCCACCGGGACAATGCGGTCACAACCGCGCACCACCGAATAGGAATAGTGGTAATAACCACCACCATTGGCACAGGAGCCCATGGAAATCACCCAGCGCGGTTCAGACATCTGGTCATAGACTTTGCGCAGCGCAGGCGCCATTTTGTTGCACAGGGTACCTGCCACGATCATAACATCAGACTGACGCGGACTGGGGCGAAACACCACACCAAAACGGTCCAGATCGTAACGCGAGGCGCCGGCCTGCATCATTTCAACCGCGCAGCAGGCCAGACCGAAGGTCATGGGCCACAGCAAGCCGGTGCGTGCCCAGTTGATCAACTTGTCCGCCGACGTAGTGATGAAACCTTCTTCGAGGACGCCCTCAATACCCATCAGTGAACAACTCCTGACCTGTTACCTGGTAGCAGGTGAAACCCCGTCGGCGCCACTCGCGGACGCTCGCATCCCCACTGCGTGGGGCCCCTGCTCCCTGCTCGTGCCCGATTGCTCATCGGCACAGCACAACACGATCGAGCCACACCTACTCGCAATCCTGGCGGCACTCGCGGACGCTCGCATCCCCACTGCGTGGGGCCCC
>JAUXDG010000212.1 GCA_030618475.1 Gammaproteobacteria bacterium
TGCCTGGGGAGGGGGATCTGGCAGCGATACTGCAGGAGTATTTTAACGACAGGGGCGTCTTCCAGGGGCGTTTTACGGCTTCGGTACGAATTACCGCGAGTTTTGGCGTCGCCGCACTCACCGAGGATATCGGTAACCCGGCCGAACTTGTCAACTGTGCCGACAAGGCGCTCTATGTCGCCAAGGAAAGCGGGCGCAACCGCGTGGTGGCCTGGGGGGATGCGCAGGACTCCGGCGAGCACCAGGCGTCAGACCAGGAGCCGGGGTCCGAAGTCAGTGATGGCCAGGCCGGCGAGTCCCCCCTGGCGGCCGATACGGCGGCGGTTACAGCCGGTAACCGTGGACAGGAGAGCGAACCTCGCGATCTCAAACAGCTGCAAAGCAGGATCGCGGAGCTGGAAGACGAGCTCAGCTATGCCCAGACCAGCCTCACACAAAAAGACGGCCGCGATACGCTCACCGATTTACCGAACCGGCTGCTGTTTTACGATCGGGTTTGTCAGGCGCTGGCGCAAGGCCAACGATACGACCGGACCGCAGCGATTATTGTGCTCGACATCGATATGTTTCAACGTATTAACGATGCGCTGGGGTTTGTCGTCGGCGATCAGCTGCTGAGAAAGGCGGCCGATCGGCTGGTGGAGATTTTGAGGAGCACGGATACGGTATCGCTGCTGGATGATAACTCCGCGAGTCCGACGGTGTCCCGCACCGGCGCCGACGAATTCGGTATCCTGCTGACGGATTTGAAAGACAGCGATATGGTGACATGGATCGTCAAGCGCATTCTGGACAATATGTCGAAAGCCCTGGAAATCGACGGCCACGAGATATTTCTCACCTGCAGTGTGGGCATCAGTCTCTATCCACATGACGGCGATAACGCCGAGGTGCTGATGCAAAACGCGAACGCAGCGCGATATAGCGCAAAACAGCATCTGAGCCGAAATAATTATGCCTTCTACTCCGCTGATCTCAATCAGTCGTCCTATAAACATCTGTGGTTTGAAAGTCAGCTGCATCATGCCTTGGAACAAGGTGAGCTGTCACTCCACTACCAGCCCAAGATCAACTTGCAGACGGGCAAGGTGACCAGCATGGAGGCGCTGATCCGCTGGAACAACCCGAAACTCGGCTTCGTGTCACCCGCCGACTTCATTCCCGTGGCAGAGCGTACCGGGCTGATCAACGAGATCGGAGAGTGGGTCACCCGGACGGCTTGTCGTCAGGCCAGGCAGTGGGTCGATGCGGGTTTTGTCGATGTGGGTGTGGCGGTGAATCTGTCGGCATTGCAGTTCCGTCAGGAGGACCTCCACGAACGAATCATCTCGACAGTGGCGGACAGCGGACTGGACCCGCAGCTTCTGGAGGTGGAAATCACAGAAAGTGTTGTGATGGAAAACTATGACATGGCACTCAGAATACTCGAGGAACTGCACAAAGCCGGCATTCATCTCGCCGTGGATGATTTCGGAACCGGTTACTCGTCGCTCGCCTATCTCAAATATCTGCCGCTCAACACCCTGAAAATTGATCGTTCTTTCCTCAGCGGTACGGTTCCGGACAAACAGGACGAGCTTATTATCACGGCGATTATCGCCATGGCCCACAGTATGGGGCTCGCGGTGGTCGCGGAGGGCGTGGAGAACAATGCACAGAAGGCCTTTCTTGCCGGCCTCGGATGCGACGAGGTGCAAGGCTATTTACTCAGTAAGCCGGTTCCGGAAGACGCGGTGCTCGCGCTTCTGGAGAAGTATAACAGCGAGGATCTGCCCGTCAGCAGGGCCCGTATACCGGCGTAGCCTACCAGGCTCCTAGAAGCATCGACCGTTCACTTGCCCGGGTCCGTGCCATTAGCGCAGGCGTTCGGTATGTTTTACCGGCTCGCCACTGCAGGGACTCCGACCACCATGCAGGCCTGCTTGTGGTGCGTCAGTTCGTCACAGACGCTGCGGGCCGTCACTTCCGTCAAGGGTCCAGCCTGGACCCGATAGAAAGATACCCCGTTGACACGGGCAGGTTCCACGCTGAGCTGCAGACTGCCCAGGATCGCCGGGTGCCGGGTCACATACTGCTGCCACATTTCGCGGGCACGCGCCTCACTGCGCATTGCCACGAGCTGAACCCGGAATCCAGCTAAGCGCTGGGGTTGCTTTGCGGGTTCCAAGGCGGGCGAGCCGGGTTCAGGTGTGTCGGAGGCAGACACCGATGTGCCCTTAAAGGATGGCAGATAGCTCAGTGCGGCGAACAGCACGGCGTCGGGTAGCGGATCATTACGCCGCGAGGCATCGTCTGCCTGACGGCGCACCACGGCGTCATTCTTCGCAGGGGCGACACCGTCGCGCGCACCGTGGGCGATGAGCATCTGAGCCACGGCGCTATGGTTATTTCGCTTTGCCCAACCGAGCGGGGTTACGCCGCTACGAGTCCGGCGATTGAGCTGTGCCCCGTGCACAATCAGCAGCTCGACGACACCTGTGTGGCCACGATAGGCGGCCTGATGCAAGGGCGTATTGCCATCGTCGACAGTGGCGTCGACATCAGCCCCGCGGGCGATGAGTTGCGCGACGACAGTCTCTTCACCATGAAACGCCGCCCAGTGCAGCGCTGTGTCGCCGTGCAGCCCCCGTTTGTGTACATCTGCACCGCTATTGATGAGGTGGGCGATACGCCCGGCTTGGTCTGCCCTGGAAGCATCCAGTAGCGGACCCGCTGCAGCGGGCATTATCCCCCAGCAGCCTAACAAAATGAGTCTTGAAAACCGTCGCATTCAGGCACCAGATTGTTGTTGAAGAAGGGACTCTAACACGTTGCGACGCAAGTGAAAACAGTAACTCGACAGCTAACGGCGCTTGCGTCCGCGTGCGGCCCGTGGGTCTTCGAAGCGTACGCGCAGGGACCTGTCGCTACCGCTGATCATGTTGCCGTCCAGCGCCGCCTGCGCGGCACGGGCTTCGTGTCCTTCCATTTCGATGAAGCCGAAGCCCTTGCATTTGCCGGTAAAGATATCCGAGGCCACGCTGATTGAGCGTACCGTGCCGAATTTGGTGAACATTGAGCGGACGGAGTCTTCAGTGGCGTCCTGCGGGAGGTTGCCGACAAACAGCTTTTTGATGGGCGTGTCCTGGTTGGAGCTGGCCGCTTGTCGCCGGCTGAGGAGAAAAAAGAACCCCGCGAGCGGGGTTCTTTGGTCTGGTGCTGGCTGCGGGTTTCGTCAGCTTGCCGGCGTGACGTTGGCGGCCTGCAGACCCTTGGGGCCTTTTTCCACGTCGAATGTGACCGACTGTCCTTCCATCAATGTCTTGAAACCGGCGCCCTGGATGGAGGAGTGATGCACGAACACATCAGCGCTGCCATCAGACGGAGAGATAAAGCCGAAGCCTTTTGATTCGTTGAACCACTTAACGGTACCTGTCGTCATGTAAATCACCTTTTAAAAAGAGAAACACGCAATCAATTGCAGATCTCAAAAAGGTGAATTACAGGAGATACCGGCATGGAGCTTCTGAGTAGACCTAGAGGACGTGCAACCAATTTGTAATGCAGGCGATGGCGTTACAAGACAGTAGTGTCGGATCGGTCAATCGCCTGACGCGCAACAGTATATACGATAATCGGTGCATGGCACCCTGTTTTTCGCGGCGGTGGTTCCGCGACTCCGGGTGAACCAGACCCGCAATCACAGTGTGTTTGCCACCGCCGTATTTTTCATCCGACAGGTCTCGTTCAGTGTGGCTTGCGCTGCACCCGGAAACCGCGAGTTGGTTCGCCATCGGTGATACGGGAGACGAGCAGCCGGTGGCTCTTCAAATAGAAGCTAACCTGTTGATCTATATGGGTCAGAGCCTGAATGGCATAAATGCTGGCTATCTTAATATCAACATTGCTGATGACTAATTAATACACGGCAATGCCACATAAATAATAGATAAAAAGTATAGCTGCAACTGACCCATAGTGGGGGCGTACCCATCTTCTGATCAAGATTAAAACCAATCGTCTGAACGATGGTCTCTGCGAGGCAAATGACTATTCTTATGCCGTAAGCCTATCGTAAGTCATTCGTAAGACACGAGGGAAAAGAAGTAGAAAAAGGCACTACGTGGTTTTCCAACTTGGATCGGGATCGGGTACAGGGATAAGTAATTAAGCTCATATTAAGACCGAGAGTAATATAACTGATGAACAACATAATAAAAAACCTGGTGAAAAATGCGCTGATCGGCGCGGTATCCATGCTCGCCATGGTGGGACTAACAAATGCGGCGAGTATCGTTATGACGCCTAACCCGGTGGCGTCGGGCAATGTGGGTGATTCCATCGTCGTGAATATCGATGGTGTCGGCTGGGTGGCGGGTGAGAGTGGAACAGATATATTCGGCGACCCCGTTTCAACAAGCAGTGGTTCTAGCGGTGGTGGTCTCATTGTCACCTGGAATAACTCGATTGTGAACCTTGCCGATGGTCTTGCGGGCCTCGACATGACCTTCCCCGGCTCCCAGGATTTCGCGTTTGATCCGCCTGGGCCGACCTTGGATGTGGACCCCGAAAACAACGCGACCCTGCGGTTTGACGTGACCTCTTTCAGCTTCACGACGTTCCTTGCGGATTTCCCCATCGCGACCCTGACCTTCGATGCCGTGGGCGGCGGCAATACGCTGGCCACCCTGGGCCTTTCCACGTTTTCGTTCTGGCTTGACGGGGACTTTAATGTGGAGCGCCCCCTGCAAGATATCGTCCTGGTCCCGACCTCCATTAATGTTAGTGCGGTACCGGTACCGGCTGCAGTATGGCTGTTCGGCAGCGGTGTGCTGGGTCTGGTCGGCGTAGCCCGTCGGCGGTCGTAAGCCAGTCTATCGTAAGTTAAGGCCATCACTACTGGAGTAAGTAAATAGCGAGTTACGACAAATTGAATCACACAACAGCAGAAAAAACACCATCACTAAATTGAATTACACACCTAAGTGTCAACGAGAGGAAATAAATCATGAAAAAATCATTAGTTCTGTTGGCAGCCATGGCTGCGGCCAACGCGATGCCG
>JAUXDG010000148.1 GCA_030618475.1 Gammaproteobacteria bacterium
GGCTATGGTGGTTATCCTGGTGGTGGCTATGGTGGTCATCCTGGCTATGGCTATGGCGCACCCGCACCCTATGGCGCTCCGCCGCAGCAGGCTCCGGCTCAGGCGGCACCTGCCAAGTAAGTTGCTTCCGGGAGCGGACCTGCGCGTGGCGTAGGTCCGTAGACCCGGGGTTTTTTAAGGGAGTAAAGGAGTAAGGCTCGTGAAAGGGGCTAGAGGGTTTCTGTGTGCCGGTGGTTTTTGGTTTGCCATGGGCGCCAGCGCGGCAGGCCCGTCCAATGTGCAGTTCTCGGCGCAGGTCGTGAAGTCGACACCGGACCAGAAAACGCATCACTCACAGATCTATGTCGGCGATAACCAGGTGCGTCTCGAGTACCAGAAGGACTCACAGACCAAGGTGGAAATCTACGACATGAAAAACCAGCGTGCGCTGCTGCTGGTGCCACAACAGGCGAGTTATATGGAGCGCAAAGTACCGCAGGAGGAACAGAAAAACCCCATGCTTCCACCCAGCGACAGCAATCCCTGCAGCCGTATTCGGGCGGCGCAATGCAAACTGTTGGCGACCGAATCCCTGTATGGCCGGGAGGTCTCGAAGTGGGAAATGGTGGTGACCGACGACGGTAAGACCTTGCGCAGCCTGCACTGGATGGATGCGGAACGGCATACGCCGTTACGCGAACAGTGGCCGGACGGCACCGTGTCAGAGCTACGGCTGAAGGGGGATGAAATGCTCGGTGGTCGTGCCACGGAACGTTGGGAAATGAAGACCACGCGGCCGGACGGTGAATCGAAGCAATCGATACAGTGGTATGACCCCGAATTACAGATTTCCATCCGCGAGGAACTGCCTGGCGGATATTTCAGGGAACTGCGCGATATCCGTGTCGCGCCACAACCTGACCACTTGTTCACGGTGCCCGCCAATTACCAGCGGGTGACACCCGAACAGCAGCAGCCGGCTGAGCCGACAGAGGCACCTCAAAAACGTGCGCCTTATCCGGCACGTCAGTAGGTCGGGAGATTGGGTGAGGAGAGTCCACTTATGAAGATCGTTCAGAAAATTTTCAGCCATGGACTGTTAATCGCATTTTTTGTGGCGGTGTTTTTCGTCTACCTGTATCGCGGGGAACTGTTTCCACAATGGTTTGATAAGCAGGCACAGACTGAGGTAACGCCATCACAATCAGCAGCGCAGCAGAGTGCCGTTGTCAGCGCTGAAGAGCCGCCGCCGGCGCAAGCTTCAGGTACAGATGATGATGAAGGCCAGGCAGCCGCGCTTGTCTCGACTGAGCAAGTTGTTGAAGCCGTTGAACAGCCAAGTGTGACACAGCCCTTGTCTGTCGATGGGCCCGCCGCAGCTGCGGCAGCGGCGCAAACCGAAGCAATGAATGATGTGCCTGCTGGCGGGGAACAGCCTGCCGAGTCGGCCGCGCAAGCGGCGGATGCTGCCACTGCCGCTCAATATCGTCCAGTGGGGCCGGAGGAGGCTTCAAGGCAGACGTATAATCCGGTCGTGCCGAGGACGGACGATGCAGACGCCGCGCAGTATAGACCGGTGGAAGCAGACGAAGCCTCCAGGGAGGCCTACCATCCGGTCGCCGAGGTGCCAGCCAGTGTTATCACGGCACCTGAATACAGGCCCCTGGCAGCGGAAAAAGCCGCTCCTGCGGATGCCACGGCAGCGTCTGCCAAACCGGCAGCCGTTCCCGCAGATAGCGGCGTTGCAAGCGAATCGGATTTCCAGTCGCAACTCGAACAGGCGCGCCAACATTACTGGCGACGTGATATGCCCGCTGCCGAACAGGCCTACAGGCGCCTGACCGAATCCCACCCCGAACAGGCGGAAGTCTGGGGAGAGCTCGGTAACCTCTATTTCAGTCAGAGGGAGATGGTGCAGGCAACGGACGCCTATTATCGGGCCATTGAGCTATTGATAGAGCAGGGCGATGCCGAGCGGGCACGCCAACTGCTCGGCGCTATGTATCAACTGGATGCAGAGAAAGCCAAAGAACTTGAAACGCAGTTGAGACAGGCGGGTAGTTGATGCCTTCCTCACACGGCCAAATTGCGGAGTAGCCTCGAATGGTAGAAAAGCGCGAGACGGAGGCGCATGTAAAAGCGGATAGCAGCGAAGAGGTTATCGAAGAAGCTGCCAAGGAAGCGGAGCACCTGCTCTTTACTGACATGGCTCAGTACATGAGCCAGTTTGCGCGCAGCTTTGAAGCCAGTGCGCGGCGCTGGGAACTGGTGGTTTATCCGTCCATGCTGGCCTTTATCATACTGGCGGCTTACGGGTTTTTCCTGATTTACAAATTGACGGATGATATCGGAAAAATGGTTGGTCAAATGAATGATATATCAACGAGCATGGTTAACATTAACCAGAATTTCTCTTCGACCACGAACAACATGAATACGGTGGCCAAAAACCTGGTGAGGATGACGGGGTACATGAAACAGATGAGTCAGGATATTAAAGAGCAGAATCAGGCTATGGGCGCCATCGTGCTCACCCTGCGGGAGATGGATGAGTCCGTCGACTCCATGTCCCACACCATATACGACATGGGGTATGACACGCGGCAGATGGGCAGAAGTATCGACAATGTATCCGGCCCGATGCGTTTTATGAATAGCTTTTCGCCTTGGTGAACGGTGATTTACTAGAGAAGCAAACATGCTTGGACCCGACAAAACAATTCGTAAACAGCTGAAGAGTCTTGAACTGCACCTGCAGCAAGAGAACCCGATTCTGGTGTCGGCTGTCGATGGTTTTCGCCAGCTGTCGCGAATTGGCTATTCGATGGGTTTACTCGCCTCCAGTGAGTCCTACGCGACACAGATCCCCTGGTGGCCACTGGTCTCGGTGCTAGGTACGTTCTCGGCGGGCAAGTCGACCTTTGTCAACCAGTACCTGACCTATCCCCTGCAGGACACAGGTAATCAGGCAGTTGACGACAAGTTTACCGTGGTGTGTTACAGCGGAGAGAAAGAGGTACGCACACTGCCCGGTCTGGCGCTGGACGCTGATCCCCGTTTTCCCTTCTATCGGACCAGCAATGAACTGGAGAAAGTGGAATCCGGTCAGGGCAACCGGATTGATGCCTACCTGCAGCTGAAAACCTGTAGCAGCGAAGCCCTCAAAGGACGCATACTGATCGATTCACCAGGATTTGACGCGGACGACCAGCGTTCGGCAACCTTGCGTCTGACCAACCACATTATCGATCTGTCCGATCTGGTGCTGGTGTTTTTTGATGCCCGTCATCCCGAGCCGGGTGCCATGAGTGATACGCTCGCCCACCTGGTCGGCGCTACCAAGGATCGCGCCGACAGCAGCAAGTTTTTATACATTCTCAACCAGATTGATACCACGGCACGTGAGGATAATCCCGAGCAGGTTGTGGGCGCCTGGCAACGCGCGCTCGCCCGGGAAGGATTGACCGCAGGGCGTTTTTACAGCATCTACGACCCGGAGGCCTCTGTAACTATCGAAGATGAAGCGCTGCGGCGGCGCTTCGAGTGGAAGCGCGATCAGGATTTAAGCGAAATTCACCACCGCATCGAGCAGGTGAGTGTCGAGCGCGCCTATCGCATCGTCGGCGCACTGGAAAAACGCGCCCAGGAGATTGAAGACCACTATGTGCCCACCCTTCGCGGACTGGTGGCGCGCTGGCGGCGAGGGGTGCTGATCCGGGACGCCGGCTGGCTGCTGCTGGTCACACTGATCGGCGTCGGTATTGCCTTCCTGCCGCCCGCTGCCGCCAAGACCTTAAAGCATGGCGTCGACCTGGCATTGGCAAAACCCCTGTATGTGCTGATCACAGGGATTGTCGTGGCGGGCATTGGTCTGTACCTGCACTTCCTGGCGCGCCGCTGGTCGGCTGGCAAGGTACTGGCGGAGATCCGCCGGGAAAATAACGAACAAGAGGCCCAACGGCTGAGCAGGGCGTTCAAGCGCAACACCACCCTGTGGCGCAGCATATTCGACCCCGATCCCGCCGGCTGGACAGGACGTAATCGCAAGGCCTTGCAGGCCATTATCAGCAACGCCAACCATCTGGTACAGGCGCTGAATGACCGCTTTACCGATCCTTCCGGGAAACGCCTTGTTGCCGAAGAGGTGGAGGAGCCGGAAAAACAAGAGCCGGTGGTCATGGGTGAGGTCATGCCGCGCGAGGAATCTGTCTGAGGTGCGGATAGATGGTCCGCTCAACAAAAAAGCTTAAAGTCCCGCTGGTATTGCTGCTCGCTGTTCTGCTGGTGGCGCCCCCCGCGTCAGCCTATGTTTCTGAACCCGGTTACGTGCCGCTGCGGCGCACGCTCCCCAATGCTATTGATCTGATGGAAACCAGCCTGTACTGGATGCAGGATATGGCCGGTGTCGATGACCCGCGTGATCCGGCTGCCATCATCGCTTTGATGGAGGATCAGGCGGCGCGCTTTTTTGATTTCTCCTACATGGCCTACCTGGTGGCGGGACCGGAATACACACGCCTGAATGTGCTGCAGCGCAGTCATTTCCAGAACCGGATTCGTGACCGTATATTCTCCATGCTGGCACAGCGCATGGGCATGCTGGATGTGCGTATGCCGACGCTCAAAGCGGTGATGCCGAGGCGCACGGGCACCTATACGGTGGTGGCGGGTGGCGAGTTCTACCATCGCGGTGGTCCGCATATCCGCCTGCTGTTCCATTTTTACCTGTCATCCAAGGGCTGGCGTATCTACGACGTCACCAGCAATGGTGTCAGCGCTGTAGCCGGGCTGCGCAGGCGTTATTTCAACAATCGCTTTGACCGCTAGTCCGCATTCTCCCCACGTGCCCCAGGGCATGTGGTTAAGTTTGTGAGAAATCCGGGCTACAATGCGTGCTCCATATTCAGCCTGCATAAGGACGCCATGACAATTCGCACCCGTTTTGCCCCCAGCCCAACCGGTTACCTGCACATCGGCGGTGTGCGCACTGCATTGTTTTCCTGGCTGTATGCCCGCAGGCACGGTGGTCAGTTCGTTTTGCGTATCGAAGACACCGATCTGCAACGCTCCTCCGTGGAGTCGGTAAATGCCATTCTGGAGGGCATGACGTGGCTGGGGCTGGAGTACGACGAAGGGCCCATCTATCAGACCAGGCGCTTTGATCGGTACGACGCGATTATTCAGCAGTTGCTGGATTCCGGTCACGCCTACAAGTGCTATTGCAGCAAGCAACGCTTGGAGACGTTGCGCGAAGGCCAGATGCAGCGCAAGGAAAAACCGCGTTATGACGGCCGCTGCCGCGATGGCGCCAAACCACCTGAGCCGAACGCACCCTTCGTTATCCGTTTCCGCAATCCGCTGGACGGCGACGTGGTGGTCGACGATCTCATCCGTGGTCGTGTGGTGTTCCAGAACAGCGAGCTGGACGATCTGATTATCGCCCGCTCCGACGGCTCGCCGACCTACAATCTGACCGTGGTTGTCGACGACAGCGATATGGATATCACGCACGTGATCCGCGGTGACGATCATGTCAACAACACACCCCGGCAGGTCAATATTCTGCGTGCGCTGGGTGCCGAGCCACCGGTCTACGCCCACGTGCCGATGATCCTGGGTGCCGATGGCAGGCGCCTGTCCAAGCGGCACGGTGCGGTCAGCGTCATGCAATACCGGGACGAGGGCTACCTGTCGGAGGCCTTGCTGAATTATCTGGTTCGCCTGGGCTGGTCACACGGTGACCAGGAAATATTTTCCGTGGACGAGATGATCGAGTTGTTCGACATCTCGGATGTCAATAAAGCGGCCTCCGTTTTCAACCAGGACAAACTGTTGTGGTTGAACCAGCAGTACATTATAGCTACCGATGCCAGACACATCGCCCGTCATCTGAGTCACCACCTTGGCCTGCGCGGTATCGACCCGGCACCTGAGCCGGATCTGCACCGGGTGGTCCAGGCACAACATGAGCGTGCCAGGACACTGGTGGAGATGGCGGACATCAGTGAATTCTTCTACCAGGATTTCGAGGAATACGATGCGAAGTCGGCCAAAAAGCACCTCAAGCCGGCAGCCCGCGAGCCCCTGGAAAAGATGCGGGAGGCGTTGGCTGTGCTGGATGCCTGGGAACCGGAAGCGCTCCACCAGCTGGTCAAGGATGTCGCCACGTCTCTGGATCTGGCGATGGGCAAGGTGGCGCAACCCTTGCGGGTGGCGGTGGTCGGCCGCGCCGCGTCTCCGGGCATTGACGTGACCCTGCATCTGGTCGGCCGCGAGGCCTGCCTGCGTCGTATCGATCGGGCACTGGATTATATCCGTCAACGTGTGGAACAGGGCTAGACATAATGAACAGTGACGAAGCAGCGCCACCTTCTAATTTTATCCGCACTATCATTGACGCAGACCTTGCTGCAAACAAGAACCAGGGCCGTGTCGCGACCCGCTTTCCCCCGGAACCCAATGGTTATCTGCACATCGGGCATGCCAAATCCATCTGTCTGAACTTTGGTGTCGCCGCGGACTACCAGGGCAGCTGTAACCTGCGTTTTGATGACACCAATCCGCACAAGGAGAACATCGAATTCGTCGAGTCGATCAAACAGGATGTCGCCTGGCTGGGCTATGACTGGGGTGACCGGCTGTTCTATGCCTCAGATTATTTCGGCCAGCTCTACGACTATGCCGTGCAGTTGATCAAGGCAGGCAAGGCCTATGTCTGTGATCTGAGCCCGGAGGAAACCCGCAAGTACCGCGGGACCCTGACAGAAGCCGGCAAGAACAGTCCGTACCGTACACGGTCGACAGAGGAGAACCTGGATCTGTTCGAACGCATGCGCGCCGGGGAATTTGCCGACGGTGCGCGGATACTGCGGGCCAAAATCGATATGGCGTCGCCCAATATGAACATGCGCGACCCGGCCATCTACCGCATCCGCCACGGTGCCGTCCACCACCAGACCGGCGAGGCGTGGAGCATCTACCCGATGTATGATT
>JAUXDG010000221.1 GCA_030618475.1 Gammaproteobacteria bacterium
GAAACACGCGTAATTTTCCTGACTGACGGGCATGAAGCGCCACCTGTCCACCCGGAATTCAGGCCGCAATTTTCCGGGACCCCCGGCGAAATCAGCGGCGCAATAATAGGTATAGGCGGCCCGAACCCGATGCCGATACCAAGACTCAATAACGAGGGTAAGGTGGTGGGCAACTGGACGGCCAGGCAAGTGTTGCAGGTAGACACCTACAGCCTTGGTCGCGGTGCAAACGTGGAGGCTGAGCCAATGGTCGGAGTCGATATGTCCGATGTTGCCGGAAGAATCGCTGCAGGGACTGAACATCTGTCCTCGCTGCGTGAGGCCTATCTCCAGCAGCTGGCCCGCGAAACCCGGCTTGACTATTTTCGGCCGGAAACGCCGCAGCAACTCGGGGACTGGCTGACACAGTCGAGCTTCGCCAACCACAAGCCGACTGATACAGATTTACGCTGGGTGCCCGGGATACTGGCGACGCTGAGTCTTCTGCTGGCCTACGTCACGGTGCCAGCCTTCAGGCATACCCGGCCAGGCTGACGCGGAGTTACTAAGGAGCCTGTCGAACTTGCGTTACTGGACCTTGCCGCTGCTGTGTTGGTCCGATTGATCCGGTTGATCCGGTTCGGCGATCAGGTGAGACCATCCCCGATACGCAGACAGGTGAGCGGGGACATTATGGACGCGAATAATATCCACGCCCTGTTCGCAGAGTTTGAGAGAGGCACCGATGGTTGCCAGATCCTTGTCGTGTTCTTCGAGAGAAGAAAAACTCTTCATGAAGGATTTTCGCGAGTGCCCGATTAATACGCGCAGACCATGTTGCCTGAAGCGACTGGCGTGGCGCAACAGCTCCAGGGATTGCAGGGCGTCTTTACCGAAGCCGATGCCCGGATCGAAGATGATCTTGCTCAGGTCCAGATTCGCCTTGTCCCAGACTTCGATCTGTTCAAGCAGCCACCTTTCGACTTCCTCACAAGGATCACGATCCGCTGGCAATGTGATACCAGGATCGGCGGGCAAGCTGAGCTGATGCATGGCTATCCATTCCTTGTCACTGGACCTGGCCAGGTCGATCATTGCCGGCGAGGTGAGTCCACTGACGTCGTTGACAATATCCACACCGGCGTCCAGGGCCTTTGCGGCGACTTCCGGGTGATAGGTATCTACGCTCAGCAGTGGTGATATCAGAGGCGCTTTATACTTGTCGACGAAATGCTCCAGGATTGGCTCAAGGCGCAACCATTCGTCGTCTGGCCCTAGCGGCGTCGCCCCCGGACGGGTCGATTCGGCACCCACATCGACAATGTGAACACCGGCCTGGACCATTGCATCCACGTGGGATTCGATACTGCGCCAGTCCACATGACGACCGCCATCCGAGAACGAATCAGGTGTGACGTTAACAATGCCCATCCAGAGAGGAATGTGGTGAGGCAGTTCCCCGGACCACTCGAGCATTGTTTTCTGACCCAGCCCGGGCACGCTTAAGCGGGGTCGCAGGGCGACAAGGGGCGTGAGCACAAAACCCCGCTTGAGTAGCTGGGGGTGCGGAATAGTCAGGTCCGTGGTGGCGATAGTCTCGCGACCCCATAGCAGAATATCGATATCAATGGGGCGAGGTGACCAGTGTGAGGTGTCGGTCCGGCCGAGCTGGTTTTGTATCTCCGTGACCCATACGCGCAACTGCTGGGGCGAGCACTCGGCATCGCATTCGATAGCCAGGTTGAGGAAAGGCAAGTTCCATGCCGCAGGGGCGAACTTTGGCAGCAGCGCAGGTGACTCGACAAGCGGAGAAATCCGTGCAATTTTAAGGCCCTTTTCCTGTAACAGCCCGATGGATCGCCGCAGGTTCTCACGCCGGTCTCCGAGGTTGGAACCCAGACCCAGATAAATCTCCATGGTTGGAACTCTCTTGTTGGTCTTGTTGATATCGTTGTAAAAAAGTATCCGCACTCAAGTCACAATGCAAACCATGATGCCGGCAATTACTCATTAGTAACAGGCTTGTTTAATGCCCTGCTCAAGATCGCATAAAGTAACTCGTATCAAGCCTGATTAACAGCTGTGCTGCTCCACTATGCTTGGTCGGGCGCAGGCGTTGGATTACCTGACAGAGCCGATATTGATACCTGCAATACTACAATTGTGGTTTAATTGCAATATCCTGCGTATCAGTGTTAGCCGATGATTGACTGTCCGCAGGGACCGCCAGGAGAGATCTGTGATGTTAATTGATAGCGGTGTCAGCTTACCCGTCCCAGGCGGCATCGAATTACCACTGCGGAGGTCGCCGGGGCAGTGGCGTTCCCGTGTCCTTGTACTTCTGTTGTGTTGCTTGTCATTCATACCGTTAGCAGCTACGGCCGACGGCAATCGGATACGTGTCGGTTTACTGAAGTTCGGTACCGTAAATTGGGAGGTGGATGTCATCCGCAGCCATGGGCTTGCGGCCCGCGAGGGCATTGAGCTGGAAGTGCGCCCGCTGGCATCAGTCAATGCCGTTAATGTCGCGCTCCAGGGTGGCGCAGTGGATATCATCGTCAATGATTGGATCTGGGTATCCCGACAGCGCGCGGTCGCTCGTGACTACACCTTTGTTCCTTACTCGCTGGCCGTGGGTTCGCTGATGGTGCATCCGGATTCGGGTGTGAATAAGCTGGCGGATCTTCGCGGTAAGCGGGTAGGAATCGCCGGCGGACCGGTGGACAAGAGCTGGTTACTGTTGCAGGTCTATGCGCGTCAAACGCTCGGTGTAGAACTGGGCGATCTGGTCGAGCCGGTGTTTGCGGCGCCGCCGCTGCTTAACCATCTTATGCTGGATGGCGATTTGTCGGCAGCGTTGAATTTCTGGCATTACGGGGCGCGTTTGAAAGCCGCCGGCATGGAACCCCTGCTGGGTGTCGCCGATATTCTTCCGATGCTGGGCGTGCAGCGCCCGGTCCCGCTGTTGGGTTGGGTTTTCAATGCGCGCTGGGCTGAGCAAAACCCGAAGGCCATCGGCGGGTTCCTGCGCGCTTCCCGTGCGGCCAAACAAGTGCTCGCAGAATCCGATGAGGAGTGGGAGCGGCTGCAGCCTCTGCTGCGGGCGGAAGATGAAGCGACGCTGCATGCGCTACGGGACGGTTACCGCGCAGGCATCCCGTATTGTTTCGGGGAACCTGAAGTCCGTGCCGCCCGGCAGGTATTCGAGATTATGGCGCGTGAGGGCGGCAACGAGCTGGTCGGTTCAAGTGGCACCCTCAGTGCAGGTACTTTCTGGCAAGGTTACCAGATCGGGCCATGTCCGCAATAATGTTACGCAGCCGGGAAAGGTGGCTGCGGGGCCTTTCGCTGCTGGGTTTTCTGCTCGTCTGGCAGTTGGCTGCCATGGCCGTGAACAAACCGCTGCTGCCAGCCCCTGCGCTCGTGCTGGCCAGTCTCTGGAATGAGCTTACCGGCGGCAGCCTGCTCTATCATCTGGGGATCACGCTGGCCCGCGTTGCCGTCAGCTTCCTGATCGCGATGGCGCTGGGAACCGCCCTTGGTATTGTCATGGGCCGCTACCGGGACGTTGATGCGGCCCTGGACAGCCTGCTGGTGCTGGCCTTGAATATTCCGGCCCTGGTTACCATCATCCTCTGCTATATCTGGTTCGGACTCACGGAGACGGCAGCGGTAACGGCAGTGGCCCTGAACAAGATTCCGACCGTTGTGGTGACTGTGCGTGAAGGGGCGCGGGCGGTGGACCGGCAACTCATGGAAGTGGCGGGTGTCTATCGCGTTTCCACGTGGCGCACCTTTGTGCAGGTTTATCTGCCACAACTGTATCCTTACCTGATGGCGGCGGCCCGCAGCGGGCTGGCACTGATCTGGAAAATCGTGCTGGTGGTCGAACTGCTGGGGCGCAGTAACGGGGTCGGCTTTCAACTCGGGACTTTCTTTCAGTTCTTCGATATCACCGGCATCCTGGCCTATACGTTTGCATTTGCCGCGGTGGTGCTGGTGGTGGAGGCAATCCTGATGCGGCCTTTGGAACGGCGCCTGACGAGGTGGCGCCCGTGAAAACCCGTCTGGAGGTGAACATCCGGCGCAAGATATTTCCGGGTACAGACGTGGTGGCCGTGGAGGAACTTATGCTTACCGCGTTACCCGGAGAATTTGTGGCTATTGTGGGGCCGTCCGGAGCCGGCAAGAGCACCCTGCTTAATATCGTCGCCGGTCTGGATCGGGAAATGGACGGTGATGTACAGATAGATGGTCAGCCCCTGCATGCGCACGGGCTGATAAGCGCACGTATCGGTTTCGTATTTCAGGAGCCCCGACTCATGCCGTGGTTAACGGTGATGGATAACCTGATGCTGGTGCTGGACAAGAGTACGGACAGCGTGGAGCGGGTCCGACACCTGCTGCGTGAGGTGGGGCTTGCCGACATAGAGCAATCATTTCCCAATCAGCTTTCCGGTGGTATGCAGCGGCGTGTCTCGCTGGTGCGGGCATTTGTCATGCGGCCGGAATTACTGCTGATGGATGAACCCTTTTTATCCCTGGACGCGCCTACCGCCGCGCGCCTGCGCCGACTGTTGCTGACGCTGTGGGGAGAACTCCACCCGACTGTATTGTTCGTCACCCATCACCTGCGCGAAGCACTGGCACTCGCCGACCGTGTGCTGTTTTTGTCCAGCAGTCCTGGCAGAGTGGAAGTCGGATCGTAGCCATGTCGTTCT
>JAUXDG010000112.1 GCA_030618475.1 Gammaproteobacteria bacterium
TGGGCAGCGGAGATATTTTTCACTTGTTATTGCTGGGCTTAACCGTTTCGTTGCGTATTTGAATGATCTGCGTAATTACCAATCTTCTGATGGGACAGTAGATTTCCAGGCATTTGTGCAAGCTCACTGTGCCGCGCATTTGATATTTACGGAGTTATTTGCGATAAACTTTGCAAATTCCTCCTATATTAAGCAGAAGCTTGCATTTTCAATCGTGGATAAAATTTCTAATCTGAAACGACATATCGGACAAGGAGGAGAGAAAGAATCGGATCTCTTTAAAAAGATGTTTTCTGATGATTCATGTCAATTGGTGGCAAGTATACTCAAGCATCATGGACGGAACGTTTATAGGCAACTGGGCGATAGATTATCGCGGTTAGTTCAACAGTCTTATGGGCACCTGCACAGTGAGTTGCGACGGATTACCAGAGATGATGACGAAGGAGCGGGGCTGGGATACTTGCGAACAGTGAGAAATGCTAAGGATCATGGCGCGTTCTTGGTCGGCGGACAATTCGAAAAGACTTTTTTAACCACTGATGGGTCCGTCCCTTCAGATGTTGTACAAATAGCGTTCCTATTGGTTTTCGCGATGGTATTGGAGCCGGGTCGGTTCCTGAAATCGTAGTGTTTATGTTCAGGAATAGACCAGGTTCACAGCTACCCCAGTTTCTTCGCCAAATCCTCCGCCTTCAAATGTGTATACCGTCGCAGCATCCGTAAATCCTTGTGCCCGGTGATGCTGGCGACCTCCATGATATTTAGCCCCTGCTCGAACAGCCGGGTAGTGGCCTCGTGGCGCAAGTCGTGGAACCGGAGGTCTTCGATGCCGGCACGACGTACTGCACGGATGTAGGCGCGATATACCAACGTCTCTTCGAGGCAGATGCGGAGCCTTCGTTGGTGCTTGCTCACAGCGCGTGCGACCTGTCCGATGTATTTCCTCTGTCGGTTACGGACAACGAAGGCGAATACCCGGATGGCGCCCTGTCGGCGGCGGCACACTGCATTGCCTGGCTTGCGGACAATCGCAAAAAGGCGCTGCTGGCCGCCGTCGGTGTCGGGACCATCGATCAGGCATTATTCGCTGCACTGCCGCCGCGCCACCAGTCACTGAGACTCCCTGGTCAGCTGGGGAAAGTGCTCATCGTCGACGAAGTCCATGCTTGTGATGTCTACGCCGAAGGCGGATCGCCCGTCAATGCAGAGCCTGATTCAGCAGGCTGGTCTGGTCTGGATTGGCTGGAAGCACGGGCAGGAAAATACGGCTTCTGATCCGGGTGCCGTTCGGGTGGATGGCTATCTGCGCCACGGTGTGAACAAAAAAGCGGGCCGAAAAACGATAAACTTCAGCACGCTGGACTACACAGGAATGCTCACCATTGTGGATCCCGGACAGTTTCAGTTGACACTGTTTTTTCATGGAATCGGCCCAGCCAAAGCGTTCGGTTGTGGCCTGCTTCTGGTTCGACCAGCACGGTAGAGTTGGGGTTGTTGATCTACTTGGTGGTCTATAACGACATATAATCACTAATAATTAATTTGGCGAATACCAGTAGCAGCCGAATTCTTGCATCTGCGTTATCAGTGCCTATATTATGTGTAATACGGATGTGTAATCGAGGTGTGAGTATGGCCCATCGTTTGAACATCATGTTGGATGACGCTGTGTGGGCATCCTTGCAGCAGTTGCCCAAAGGTACCCGCAGTCGGTACATCAGCCAAGCTGTGGAGGAGCGGTTGCGACGCGAGCGGCAACAAAAAGCCGCTGCTGAAATGGATGCATTACGCAATAAGTTGCCGCCGCTGGACGATGGCATCGATGTTGTAGAGATGTTACGCAAGGATCGGTCAAGGGATGATGCATGATTGTTATACCGGACGCGTCGGTCATTCTGAAATGGGTGTTGCCACGAAATATATCCCCGTTCCAGGATCAGGCATTGGCAATCCGGGATGCTGCACTCAGCGACAGCATTTCCCTGCGTGTCCCGCCACTCTGGCGTTATGAGGTAGGCAATACATTGACCCGCTTGATTCCAGGCAATGCATTGCAACTCATGATGCTGTGTGAGTTGGTCGGCCTGACTGAAGTGAAAGCCGATGATAAATGGTTGGAGATCGCGGTAGGTCTGGTCAGGCGAAGCAAGGTTTCCTTTTACGATGCAGCCTATCATGCGCTTGCGATAGCGCAATCAGCTGTTTTCGTTACTGCGGATGAAAAGTATGTGAGTAAGTCGAAGCCTTCCACCGACATGCGTCTGTTGAAAGACTGGCCCTGATACGTGTTGCCTCCACTGAAGCCCAACACACCCGTAAGCAATCAACCGGTAAGCCGGGCGTACAGCAAGGGCAGTTTGGCCGGCAGTTCCCCGGCATTGCGCACCAGCATATAGGAAGCACTGCCGAACAGGTACGGCAGGTAGTCCCTGGCCTTTTCATCGATGGTCACGCAGAACGGCTGTATGCCCTGCTTGCCCGCCTCGCGGATCGCCGCGCGGGTATCCTCGATACCGTAACGTCCCTCGTACTTGTCCAGATCGTTGGGTTTGCCGTCGGTCAGGATCAGCAACAGCTTCTGGCTGGAGGGTTCTTTCTGCAGCAACTGTGCCGAGTAGCGGATCGCAGCCCCCATGCGCGTGTAATAACCCGGCTTGATGGCCTGTATGCGACCCATTACATCGGGTGAACAGGCTTCATCAAAGGCCTTCAGGGTATGGAAACGCACGTGGTTGCGCCGCCTGGAGGAAAAGCCGTACAGCCCGAAACGGTCGCCGGTACCGGACAGCGCCTCGCTGAACAGGAACAGGCTGTCGCGGATCACATCGATGACCCGCTGCTCGTTGTTGACATGGCTGTCCGTGGACAGCGAGAGATCCGCCAGCAACAGGCAGGAAAGATCACGCTCGGCATTCTGGAAACTGCGAAACATGTCGGCCTCTGCCGCACGGATGCCGCGCAGTCGGTCGGTGGTATGATCGATCACGGCGTTGATATCCAGTTCGCTACCGTCCGGCTGGGCATTCAGCCAGATGCGCCGCGGCTTGAGCATCTCGAACAGGCTGCGCAGGCGGCGCGCCCTGGCCCGCAAATGTTCAGGCAAGGCAGCTGTACCGGCATCACGCGCCAACATCGGCTGCAGGCGGCAATGATCGGGCAACAGGGTCTGCTGACGGAAATCCCACTCGGGCAAAGGGATGCCCTCGCCCAGATAGACATCGTCATTTTCCTGCGGCGGCAGGTCCAGGTCGAAGCGAAGGCGGGCGGCGGTGCGTTTGCCGTCGCGAGCTATGCTCAGGACATCCAGGTCCTCGATCGCCGATTTTGCATTCGGGTCCTCATCTTCATCGGTAGTGCGATCGACCGAAACATATTCAGCACGGGTAAACAGACTCTCCAGCCGGAACGCCAGCAAACCGCTGCGTCCGTCGGGATTGTCCACGCGCTCGCCGCGACGACGTTTCTCCGTTTCCACCTGCTCGCTGTGCGAACTGTCGTCTTCATCATCGTCCGGATCGTCGCGGGCAGACCGGTCTGCCGCTACCAGCGGCGGTGATGGATGCAACCACAGGGGTACCGGCCAGGGAGGACGTTCTGCATGCGGCAGGGAAGCAACCTCCATAGCGGGCTGACTCAGACACTGGCGGATGCGCTGCTCCTGCAGCGCCTCGTCTGCTCGCAGGGTTTCCGGATCAGGGCGCTGCTGCAGATGGGCTTCCACCAGGCGCCGGTAGCGCCGGGCCAGGCCCGGATATGTGCGCAGGACACTGGCGCTGGCCGCTGTATTCTGCTGCAACCAGTCACCCGGGTAGCAACCACTGTGGGCTGCCAGTGCCGCCAGCCACAGGTAGAGTTGCCGGTTCAGTTCCCGTTCCTCGAACCAGGCAATGCGTATTGGCAGGCGCAGCGTTTCCTCGTCGCGCCAGGCCAGCTCGACCTGCTGCCCGCTACCAGCAATCCGCTGCATGAGACTGCGGCGGGCGCCGTGCCCGGTCTCGGTCGCGGCCTCGACCCGCAGCCCGCCCTCGCCGCCAAGTGCCCGGAACATCACCGCGGCCGGCTGGCGCATCTCCTCCAGCGACACCGCCGCATCCGGATACTCACGCCTGGCGGCACGGGTAACGAGCCGGTGCCAGAATGCTCCTACCCACTCTTCCATGCCGGCCTACCGGTCACTCACCGAGCGACGCTGGAAACAGCTGGCCGGCACTTCCGGCCGGTAGCCAAAATCCCGTTCCGAAACGTCCAGCGCACACTGATCGGACACCATCCGCAGCAGACTGAGCTGGCCATTGGGTTCGTTGACCCGCTCGCAGGCCTGTATGCATTGCTGGCACTGGGTACAGGTAAACATCTTGCGCTTGATCTGGCGCGGCTGCAGCCGCATGGGACAGGCGTGTTCGCAGGACATGTCGCAGTCTGCACAGGCCGTAGCCCGCGTCCGGTCGAAACCCACCACCAGGGCTTTGCGGTTGCCCATCCACACCAGGCTCTGGAACAGGCCGATGGCACAGCCATAGCGACAGAACAGGTGGCGTGCCAGCGTGAACTCGATGATCAGCAGGCCGGTGGCCGCGCTGATGAAAATAAACTGGTTGCGCGTCAGTTCCCCGGAAAACAGGTTGCCCCAGACCTCAGCCGGTGCTAACAGGTAGGTCAGCAGGGTTACCGCCCACAGCAAGGAAAAAAACAGCACCGCGACCGCCACCAGCAGCCAGCCGGAACGCTGCGGATGGACTTCCACGCCATCGGTCTGGACCTCCGGCAGCGGCTGCCGCTCCCAGATGCTCAGCTTTCCCGAGGCGCGGCGCATCAGCGCGTTGATCATTTCCACCACGGAGAAGTGCGGGCACAGCCAGCCACAGTACAGCCGGCCGTATTTCCACGACAACCAGATGCCGCCACCCACCACTAATGCGATGGGCAGAAAGGCCCGCAGGATGACATTCATACTGGCCGTTAACGCGTCGGCGTCACGGATATCCAGCGTCCAGGGATGACCGAAAAGGATGAAATGCCCGGCATCGAGGTCGAAGCGAAACAGGTCCAGCGGCGGCGCCAGCACAAACAATACAAAAAAGGCGACGCGCCAGAACGTGCGCTGCCGTTGCACGCTGTTCATGACCGGAACGGCCGGCCGATCAGCGGATAGACGAAGTGCTGGCTGCTGAGTGCCTTCACCAGTCCGATGACGCCCATGAAAATCAGACTGCTGTGAACGAAAGTGAAATACAGGATCACCACCATCCAGGTATAGCCAGAGTCGAAGCCGCCGAGGAGCAGGATCAGGCCGATGATCAATACGATCAGCACTCCGCCAACGATGCTTGTGCCGACCGTCTGGGACAGATGATTGGCCGCCAGTGGCGGCGCATCCTTTCTTCTGGCCAGAAACAGCAGGAACAGCAACACGAACCCCAGCCCGGGCGCCAGCAGCAGATTCACCAGGTACAGCGTCTCGGCCGTTACCGCCAGAATCTGCCCCGGTTCACCGGTTTCATTGACCAAAACGGGCATGGACGACCTCCATCAACGCCTCAACCGTGGCTTCGTCATCAGTCAGTGGCTCGATCAGCGCCGCCCGGCAGGCCTCTATGGTATCGAAACCGTCACGAATCAGGCGCGCGGTGTAGATCAGCAGCCGCGTGGAAGCCGATTCTTCCAGGTCGTGATCCTTGAGCGCGCGCAGACTCTGGCCCAGCGCCACCAGCTGCTCTGCCATGTCCGGCGCCACCGCGGTTTCACGTACCACAATATCCCGTTCCAGCTCCGGCAATGGGAAATCAAAGCGCAGGGACACGAAACGCTGGCGCGTGGACGGCTTCATACCCTTGAGCAGGTTCTGGTAACCCGGGTTATAGGATACCACCAGCATGAATTCGGGCGGCGCATGCAGGATTTCACCGGTTCGTTCGATGGGCAGGATGCGCCGGTTATCGGACAAGGGGTGCAGCACCACCGTCGTATCCTTGCGAGCCTCGACCACTTCGTCCAGGTAGCAGATGGCGCCTTCGCGCACGGCCCGGGTCAGCGGGCCGTCGTTCCAGTAGGTTTCGCCATCACCGATCAGGTGGCGGCCTATCAGGTCGGCGGCGGTAAGATCGTCGTGGCAGGCCACCGTGTACAGGGGCCGTCCCAGGCGCGCAGCCATGTGTTCGATGAAGCGGGTCTTGCCACAACCGGTCGGCCCCTTGAGCAGCAGTGGCAACTGATTGCGCCAGGCATAGTCGAACAATTCCACTTCACCACGCTGTGGCTGATAATAGGGGATTTCATTTTCTGCGCGCTGTATTCCGGTCACTTCACCCGCCATTTCAAGGTACTCCCCGGCTTGAAATCCAGTATGCCAGACCGATCAGCAGGACGACAGCGATCAGCCAGCCCGTTACCACCCACTTCCAGCGTGAATGCACCTGCGCCAGGCCCATGAAAAAATCGATGACCAGCTGCCCCTTGATGCTGATTGACAACAGCAGCAGCGCCACCACGGTAACACCACCGTAGCCCAGTTTGCCTACCATATAGGTCACCAGTGTCAGCACCACCAACACCAGCCAGACCAGAAACGCGTTGCGGTTCGCTTTTTCCATCAGTGCATCACGTAAATCAGCGGAAACAGGACAATCCACACCAGGTCCACCATGTGCCAGTAGGAGGCGCCGGTTTCCACACCAGTGTGGTTTTCGACGCTGTAATCCCCCCTGCCGGCCTTCACCGCCACTACGGTCAGGATCACCATCCCCATCAACACGTGCATGAAATGAAAGAACGTCAGGGAAAGATAGAACATGTAAAAGATATTCGTGCTGAGGCTAATGCCTTCGGCGTGCTTGGCCGCGAATTCCAGCAGCTTGATCCACACGAACACGCCACCGGACAGTACCGCCAGTCCCAGCCAGCGGGCACAGAGTGCGGAGGCCCCGTGCTTGATGGCAGTCACCGCCCGCACCACGAAAAAACTGGATGTAATCAGGACAATCGTGTTGATTGCCCCGCTTTCCCGATTCAGCTGCTGCTGGTAGTGGTTGAACAACTCCACATGACTGGCACGGGTAAAGGCGTAGGACAAAAAGAAAACGCCGAACACGAGCAGTTCGGCGAAAATGAAAATCCAGATGGCGAAATCCCCCGGCAGGCCTCGTTTCATCTCTCCTGCCGGGGGTATTCCAATGGTAGACATATCAGGCCATATCGGCCGCACCGGCCACCTGACGCTCACCGCCCTTCACAAAGAACGAGTATACATACAGTATCAGGCCGATCAGGAACACCAGGCCAGCCAGCTCACGCAGCCAGTAGAACATTTCGATCTTTTCCTGCACGACCATGAACGGCGAAGGCGTATCGGTGTAGCGCTGCATCCAGATCTGCAACACACCAGCCCCCGTCAGGAACAGCGTGATGAACACCATGGACACGGTCATCAGCCAGAAGGACCACATTTCCACCACCTGGGCCCGGGCATTAGCAGCTTCCTGACCACGCAGGATCGGCATGGCGTAGGAGATGATGGTCAGCACGATCATCACATAGGCCCCGTAGAACGCCATGTGACCGTGCGCCGCCGTGAGCTGTGTGCCGTGCGTATAGTAGTTCACCGGTGCCAGGGTGTGCAGGAAACCCCACACGCCTGCACCGAGGAACGCCATCACAGCCGTACCCAGCGCCCACAGCACCGCAGCCTTGTTGGGATGCTCGCGGCGGCGACGATTCACCATATTGAAGGCAAATACGGTCATTATGAAGAACGGTATTGGTTCCATGGCTGAGAAAACCGACCCCCACCACTGCCAGTAGTCCGGCGCGCCGATCCAGAAATAGTGGTGTCCGGTACCGATGATGCCGCTGATCAGGGCCAGGGCGACAATCACGTACAACCACTTCTCGATGACCTCGCGATCCACACCCGTGACCTTGATCAGCACGAAGGCCAGCATCGCTCCCATGATCAGCTCCCAGACGCCTTCCACCCACAGGTGTACGACCCACCACCAGTAGTACTTGTCGTGGACCAGATTCTCGGGGTTGTAGAAGGAGAACAGCCAGAATACCGCCAGTCCCAGCAAGCCGGTCAGCATCACCAGGTTCACCACCGTCTTGCGTCCAGCCAGGATGGTGACCCCGATGTTGTACAGGAAACCCACCACCACCGCCGCGATACCTAGCTTG
>JAUXDG010000072.1 GCA_030618475.1 Gammaproteobacteria bacterium
TATCAAATAAAGAAAGATTTCCCGTCACTGGATATCCATGTCAATGGTGGGGTGAAAACACTGGATGAGGTCGATACCCATCTTGAGCGGGTTGACGGCGTCATGATTGGCCGTGCGGCCTACCATAATCCCTATCTGCTGGCGGACATCGACCGCCGTTATGCGGGTGATATTCATCCACCAGCAAGCCGACACCAGATTATTGAAGCCTTGTTACCCTATATCGAACTCGAGCTTTCGCGTGGTACACGACCGCATCAGATCACCCGCCATATTCTCGGATTGTTTCAGGGCAGGCCGGGTGCCCGCGCCTGGCGAAGAACCCTCAGTGAGCGTGCCCACCAGACCGGAGCCGGTATCGACGTGCTGGAACAGGCGCTCGCTATCACAACTGTGACTGAATCCAGTTCGTCAGCGTGCGCGCGTCCATAGCGCCAGCCTGCCTGGCAACTTCGCGGCCATTCCTGAATATTGCCACGGTCGGGATACTGCGGATACCAAATTGTGCAGCTGTCTTTTGCGCGTGTTCAGTATTAAGTTTTGCAAAACGAATCTTTGGTTCCATTTGCGCGGTTGCGGTCTTGAAGTGAGGTCCCATCATCTTGCAGGGTCCGCACCAGGGTGCCCAGAAATCAACCACCAGCGGGATGTCATTGCGGCGCAGATGTTTTTCAAAGCTTTGATCCGTCAACTCAACCGGCTGGCCGACAAATAATCGTTCCTTGCATTTCCCGCATGTTGGCTGCTGGTCCAGTTTATCTTCAGGAATACGATTGACCGCCTGACAATGCGGGCAAACCAGATGTTTGGACTGTGACACTATTTCAACCCCTTGAATGAGTGTTGCACCATGATTGAGCCGGTTGTTACTAACGCGTACAGAAGTTAGCCGACATAGCCTTCCGGTACCGTCGGCCGCAGGGATGCGGCCGTCGAGCGTACAGGGACGTATCTACAGCGTGTACCGGGAGCCTATGTCGGCTAACTTCTTTACGCCTTGGTAAATAACAAGATACAAGGAGCGGCCTCCTGGCCGCGATTAATCGCGCCGGAGGGCGGGCTCCTATAGCAATAGGTGGGGTTTGAGCAATAAAATTTCAAGTCGCCGGGGATTCCCCTAACCGAGACTCTTTGAAACAATCTCAAATACGTCCCTGGACGTATCCGGTGCAGAAAGTATCCGTTTCAGCTCATCCTGCATCAGATCCTGTCGGGTCGCGTCAAAGCGTCTCCAGCGGCTCAGTGCGCTGACCAGCCGTGCCGCCATTTGCGGGTTGATTTTGTCCAGTGCGAGGACCTGGTCGGCCAGAAAGCGGTAACCCTCTCCATCGGCAGCATGAAAACGGACCTGGTTAGCCATGCAGAACCTGCCAATCAGCGCGCGTACCTTGTTCGGGTTGGTGAGGCGGAAAGCCGGATGGTTCAGCAGTGTTTTAACGCGTTGCAAGGTGCCGGGCAAACGTGAACCCGCCTGAATGGCAAACCACTTGTCGATGACCTGCGGGTCGTGTTCCCATTGCTGGTAGAAACGCTGCAGATAGTCGTCTGTTTCCGCCCAGTCGTGCTGGGCCAGTGATGATAAAGCAGCCAGCGTATCCGTCATATTGTGTGACTTTTCCAATTGCGTAAAACACACATTGCGTGCTTCGCCGCGTATGGTTTCCAGCAGATAAGCCAGACATAAATTCTTGAGCGAGCGTTTGGCCATGCTGGCGGCATCAAAACGGTAAGTTTCGTCGCAGTCGTGGCGGTGGTAAATGCCAAGAAAACTGTCGAACAGACTTTCTGCCAGTTGCCTGCGTACAGATTTCCGTGCCCTGTGGATGGCATCAACGTCCACTGAGTCTAACTGGTCGGCCAGGTAAGATTCTGATGGCAGAGTGAGTGCCTGGGTGATCAGGGCAGGGTCAAGGTCGGGATGTTCCAGCGTTGCCTGGAAGGCATGAATGAAAGAGTCATCCAGCGACAGATCGTCAACTTGCTGGACCCGCCTGACCAGTTGCAGAAGGGTCTGGCTTGCCAGCGTCTGGCCGGCATCCCAACGGTTAAAAGGGTCCGGGTCGTTGGCAAACAGGAAGGCGAGCTCCTCGTCAGAGCGCTTCATGTTCAGTTTCACCGGCGCTGAAAAGCCGCGCAGCAGCGACGGGACCGGGCTTGCCTTGACACCAACGAAGTTGAACTGTTGTGATTTTTCACAGAGTTCCAGCATGCGGTGATTGCCGTCCGGTGTGTTTTCGTCCTCAAGCTGTAATGTCAGTGCTTGGCCCGATGTATCCAGCAGCGCCATTTCAACAGGAATATGAAAAGGCTCCTTTTGTTCCTGTCCCGCAGTGGCCGGGCACTGCTGGCTGAGCGTGAGTCGATAACACTCCGCCTGTGCATCATAGTGTCCGGTTGCGCTGACTAGCGGTGTGCCGGCCTGGCTGTACCAGCGTTTGAACTGGCTGAGGTCGATGTCGTTTGCATCCTGCATGGCGGCAACAAATTCGTCGGTGGTTACCGCCTGGCCATCATGACGTTCGAAATAGAGGTCACAGCCGTTGCGAAAGCCGTCGGCACCGACCAGGTTGCGGATCATGCGCACCACTTCAGCGCCTTTGTTATAGACAGTGACCGTGTAAAAGTTGCTGATCTCCATATAGGAATCCGGGCGGACCGGGTGCGCCATGGGGCTGGCATCCTGGGCGAACTGGTGGCTGCGTAACAGGTTTACGTCGGCAATGCGTTTCACCGGGCGTGAATTCAGATCGGCGCTGAATTCCTGGTCACGGAATACCGTAAAACCTTCTTTCAGGCTGAGCTGAAACCAGTCGCGGCAGGTGACCCGGTTCCCCGACCAGTTATGAAAATACTCGTGACCGATAATGCTCTGGATATTGTAATAGTCGGCGTCGGTGGCGGTTTCGGGGCTCGCCAGGACGCAGGAGGCATTGAAGATATTGAGGCCCTTGTTCTCCATCGCCCCCATGTTGAAGTCGTTGACGGCCACGACCATGAAAATATCCAGGTCGTATTCACGGCCATAGGTATCTTCATCCCACTTCATCGCCTGTTTGAGCGATTTCAGGGCGTGATCACACTTATGGCGATTTTCATGCTCGACAAAAATTTTCAAAGTCACGTCGCGCCCGGAGCGTGTCTGGAAGCTGTCTTGCTGGCAGAACAGGTCACCAGCTACCAGGGCAAACAGATAACTGGGTTTGGGAAAGGGGTCCTGCCAGCGTACCCAGTGCCGGCCATCATCCATCTCACCCTGTTCCACCGGGTTTCCATTGGAAAGCAAAACGGGATATCGGCTTTTATCGGCGACAAGGGTGGTGGTGTAGCGTGCCATGACATCGGGACGGTCCGGAAAGAAGGTAATGCGACGAAAACCTTCTGCTTCACACTGGGTGCAGAACATATCGCCGGAGACGTACAAGCCTTCCAGGGCAGTATTCTTGTCGGGATGGATAACGGTTTCTATTTCCAGGACTGCGTGATCCGGCAGATTCTTCAGTACCAGCTTTTCTGCATCAAGCTGGTAATCGTTTTCAGCCAGGGCAACACCATCGATACTTAACGCCTGCAGTTCCAGATCCCGACCCTCCAGCTGAAGGGTGCGAGCAGATGCCGGTGAATCCGGATTGCGCTTGACAACCAGCCGGCTTGTGACGCGAGTGGATGCCGGGTCGAGTTCGAAGCGTAGCGCTATGTCTTCAACCAGGTAGGCGGGAACCTGATAGTCCTCGAGATAGATGGTACGTGGTGTTGATGCTGCGTTGTCTTTGGCAAAGTCCGCCATAATGAGTGTGTCCGGATCGGGTGAGCGTCACACTATTGTAGATAGACTCCCGGTAAAAAAACACTACATGGGACATTGGGCGGATTGAAGTGGGGTGCCCTGTCGTCAGCGGACCAGGCGTCTGAGGCGACGTTTGGCGCCAGCAGCTGCTGAAAAGCGGCTGCTACCGTTTTCTGGTGGATTTGCCGACCACAAAAGGCCTCAGGTACGAAAAAGCCCCGAAAAATCGGGGCTTTTCGCGGACTTACTGCTCTGCAGTATTCAATCGTCGCCGCTGAACGCACCCAGTAAGTGCAGCAGGCTGAGGAACAGGTTGTAGATGCTGACATACAACGTCACCGTTGCCATGATGTAGTTTGTTTCCCCACCGTGGATAATCTGGCTGGTTTGATAAAGAATCAGGCCGGACATTAACAGCACGAACATGGCCGAAACGGCCAGCGATAACCCGGGCATGGTGAAGAACATAGCCGCAATGCCGGCCAGGAACGCGACCAGAATACCCACCATCAGGAAAGCGCCCATGAAACTGAAGTCCTTACGGCTGGTCAGTGCATAGCCGGACAGGCTCAGGAAGATGACGCCAGTCGCACCCAGTGCCATCATGACCACTTGGTTGCCGTTAGGCAGGCTCAGATACGCATTGAGGATAGGCCCGAGCGTGTATCCCATGAAGCCGGTCAGGGCGAATACGAACAGTAGCCCAAGCCCGCTGTCCTTGAAACGGGTGGTCAGGAACAGCAGCCCGAAATAGCCAGCGAAAGTGATCAGCATGCCGGGGTGGGGCAGATTGAGCGCCATCGAGGCAGCCGCTGTCAGCGCACTGAACACCAGTGTCATCGACAACAGGATATAGGTGTTGCGAACCACCTTGTTGGTTGCCAGCACAGAAGGCTGTGCACGGGTAACCGTATTGGCTAATGGATCCATATTGCGTTGTTCCTCTTTAAAATAGTTAGACAAATGGGATTATAACCCAATATCAGAGTTTGACGAGGGCGGGGCGATTTTGTTCCCCGATTTTCACCCCTGGTGCTTTCTTAAATATGGGGACTTCGTTTATCCTTAACAACCTGGAGAGGTGACTGAGCGGTTGAAAGTTCCGGTCTTGAAAACCGGCGAAGGCGCAAGCTTTCCGAGGGTTCGAATCCCTCCCTCTCCGCCATATTTCAAGTGTTATGAATCCTCTGCCAGCGTTTAGTTCCCTTATCGTCTTTCTTTGATGCACTCAGTGGCTGGGGAGCCTGCAAGGGACACCCGGCGCTCAAGCGGACTCATGGGGCGTCGCTACACACGGTGGTGTATCGATAAAGCTTTATCGGTTTTGCAGTTCATTTGTGGTTGTTTGTGTGGTAGATTGCTGAAATCGCTCCTTAAAACCGGCGAATATCTACATCCCCCCCAGGGTTTAAAGCCCGTCCTCTCCGCGAACTGTTCATTGATAAAAGGCAGCCCGGAGCTGCTCATTAAGTAGAGATTCAGGGCGAGGCTTATCTTCCTTTTCGATTAAAAACCACAAGGAACGAGGGTTATGGAACAGCCAGATAGACGAATATTACTTGTTGACCATCAGCGAATGGTCCGCTGTGGCCTGCGACGCTTATTGAATGATACGCCACAGTTATGCGTTGTCGGTGAGGCATGCAGTGGCGAGGAGGCCGTGCAGTTGTCGCGCAGTCTGAAACCGGATGTCGTGTTAATGGATGTGCAGATCCCCGGTATCGGTGGTCTGGAGGCAACCCGCCGCATTTCCAGGGGGGGCGCGGATACCCGGATTGTGGTGCTGGCCTCACAGCTTGATGACCTGTTTCCGATCCGCCTGCTTGATGCGGGTGCATCGGGCTATCTGAGCAAAAACTGCGGGATTGAAGAAATCTCCGACGCCATTTGTGTGGTGTGCAGGGGGGAGCGCTATATCAGTGCAGATGTCGCCCGCCAGATAGCATTAGCCACATTGCCGGGTGGCGGGCAATCGCCTTTTGAGCGTTTGTCCCAACGTGAATTGCAAGTCATGTTGATGGTGGCGCAGGGGCAAAGCGTTCATGACATTTCGGATCATTTGTGCCTAAGTTCAAAGACGGTCAGCACATATCGTTACCGCTTGTATGAAAAGCTCGGTGTTGGAAATGATGTCGAACTGGCCCGCCTGGCGATCAGGCACGGTGTCGTAGGTATTGCTTTTCAAGCATAACCATCTGAACTTCATGAGGAAATAATGCGACCTGGTCAAGGTTTGGCGGCTTTCGTCGCTAACTAGCAGCAGGTAAACCGACTGGCTTGAGCTGGCTATGGTAGCACTAACTCCTTCTACGCAGGCAGAAGACAACCCGGTAGACATTCTGCTCGTTGATTCCAGGCAGCTGGTACGAGCAGGTATTGAACGGGTCTTGTCTGACTCCGGTCATCTGACAGTTTCCGATGCGGCGGCAAACTGCGATGAAGCCGTACGTCTTGCCAGGCGGCAGCGACCGCAGATCAGTATGGTCAACCTGCCCGGATTCAGTGTCACTGCAGACCGAAGTGGAGCTGATGCACCTTGCCATCCGCCCTGGACTGGTACCGGTTCCCGGCACCATTTAGCACTCGTATGAATACAGAAATATGAAACAAGTCCGGGATTTACCGCGCAATGGTGATAAAATTGGCAGGGTGGATACAAATGGCACCCTTGGGGAAGGGGAAAAAACAATGGACGAACTTACACGTATTCGGGCACCGGAACTGCCAGATAAGCTGGAATGGTTTAATACCGACCAAGCGCTGACCTTGAGAGGCCAGCGCGGCAAGGTGGTGCTGCTGGACTTTTGGTCGTATTGCTGCATCAACTGTATGCACGTATTGCCGGATCTTCGCTATCTGGAAAATAAGTATCCAGAGACTTTGACGGTGATCGGTATACATTCACCGAAGTTCGAAAATGAACGCATTGGCACCCAGTTGCAGAAAGCAATTAATCGTCATCATATTCGTCATCCGGTTGCCAGCGATCCGACTTTCCAGTTATGGCGTGCCTACGGTATCAAGGCCTGGCCATCGGTTATTTTCATTGATCCTGAAGGTTATGTTGTCGGTGTGTTGCGTGGTGAAGGACGCCGCAGACAGTTGGACGATTTGATCAGTAAGCATCTGGATGAGGCCGAAGAAAAAGGTGTGCTGAAATATTCGTCCACACCGGTTAGCCTGAAGCCTGAAGCGGATTCAATGCTCAGTTTCCCTGGTAAAGTGCTGGCGACCCGGAATAATCTGTATATTTCAGACAGTGGCCGCAATCGTATTCTGGAAACCTACCACGACGGCAAAATACGACGGGTTTTTGGAAGTGGTACCGGCGGTATGCTGGACGGATGTGAATCAGCGGCGATGTTCGACAATCCCCAGGGGATGGTGATGGTCGGTGACTTTCTGTATGTGGCAGATACGGGTAATCATGCTATACGGCGTATCCACCTTAAAACAGGTGAAGTGATGACCCTTGCCGGAACGGGTAAACAGGGGCGTTATGTTGCAGACAGTTTCCGTGAACCCATGGACGCAGCGCTGAATTCGCCCTGGGATCTGAGTTATTACGAGAGTAACCTCTATATTGCCATGGCAGGTCAACACCAGATCTGGCGAATGAATCTGAACCACTTGGCTATCGAGCGTTATGCAGGTTCTGGTAGTGAGGATATTGTCGATGGCCCACTCGATACTGCCAGTTTTGCACAGCCGTCCGGGCTGGCAATTCACGAGGAGTGTCTTTATGTCGTTGACGCAGAGACATCTGCCATACGTGAAATTCATCGGAATCGGAATGTCGTGAATACTTTGGTCGGTAAAGGTCTGTTTGATTTTGGTGACCGCAGCGGCGTGGGAAGAGAGGCACGTCTGCAACATCCGCTGGGTATCTCTGCCGATTCTGAGCGCAATACACTGTGGATCGCCGACACCTATAATTCCAAAATCAAACGTATCGATATGCAGACCAAGGAAGTGAGCACATTTAAGTTTGCCTTCAAGCTCAATGAACCTGGTGGCCTGAGTCTTTACCGGAACAAGCTTTTTATCGCCAATACCAATGAACATCAAATCGTGGTGCTGGATTTGCAGTCACGAATGGCAGAGGTCGTGAATGTGCGCGAATGACAGCATCCCGGTATTTGACCAGGGATGTAAACGCTGCCATCGACTGAGCAGTTTTCTTGACGATGTCTCTCAGCAGTATCCTGACTATTATGCCAGGCCGGTGCCGGCGTTCGGTGATCCCGATGCCGAACTGCTGATTGTGGGCCTGGCGCCGGGCATGCACGGCGCAAACCGTACCGGGCGTCCTTTCACCGGCGATTATGCCGGTATCCTGCTTTATCAGACGCTGTATGATTTTGGTTTTGGCAGTCGGCCGGTGTCTGAATCCCATGACGATGGCCTGGAATTAAAACGTTGCCGTATTTCCAATGCGGTAAAATGCCTGCCGCCACAGAACAAACCTGTCACCGCCGAGATAAAGAACTGTAATGGTTTCCTTCGGGCTGAACTG
Organism: Gammaproteobacteria bacterium; assembly: GCA_030618475.1. Classification (GTDB taxonomy): domain Bacteria; phylum Pseudomonadota; class Gammaproteobacteria; order DSM-19610; family DSM-19610; genus Thiogranum. The sequence continues at coordinate 8,301 of JAUXDG010000072.1, forward strand.
GACACGCTTCCGGAAAACGGTGTGGCCGTGGCACTGGGCAAGATTGCCCACGATGCCGTGCTGCGCGCCTTCGGGTTACCATTATCCCGCTATCGGTTTGCACATGGTGCGGAGCATGATGTGGGCAGGCTCCTGTTACTGGATTCCTACCATTGCAGCCGTTACAACACCCAGACCAGGCGGCTTAGCGAAGCGATGTTTCGGGATATATTCAGGCGCGCCCGTGACTTGCTGGACGCTGGATCGTAACGTATTTCCTCTAACCGAAAGGGGCTCGATTTCCTAAAAGGGCGCCAGGGTTACAAAGGAAGGCAGCAATCCGGGCGGGGTAGATGGTCGACGATAAATCCGATAACACGTTTGACGCCAGATCCTTTCTGCGCACCCTGACCAGCCGGCCCGGAGTCTACCGTATGCTGGATGCGGAGGAGGGCATACTCTATGTGGGGAAAGCCCGCAATCTGAAGCAACGGCTATCCAGCTATTTCAGGCAAAGCGGGCTTGCAGTCAAGACGCGGGCGTTGATGCAGCAGATGGCCAGTGTCGAAGTCACCGTTACCAATACCGAGGCCGAAGCGCTGATCCTGGAAAACAATCTGATCAAAGCGCATCGCCCGCGTTATAACGTGCTGCTGCGTGATGACAAGAGCTACCCGTTCATCTATCTCAGTTCGGAGGATGATTACCCGAGACTGGCACTGCAGCGCGGGGCGCGGCGGCGCAAAGGCCGTTATTTTGGCCCGTACCCGAACGCAGGTGCGGTACGTGAAAGCCTGCATTTGCTGCAGAAAATGTTTCGGGTCAGGCAGTGCGAGGACAGTTTCTTCAGTCATCGAAGCCGGCCCTGTCTTCAGTACCAGATCAAGCGTTGTACTGCACCCTGTGTGGGTTTGATCAGTATCGAGAACTATGCCGAGGATGTTCGGCACACGGTGCTGTTCCTGGAAGGCAGGAGCAGTACGCTGAATGATGAGCTGGTTGGTCGGATGGAACGGTCAGCCGAGCAGCTTGATTATGAGCAGGCTGCTGTTTACCGGGATCAGATCAGCAGCCTGAGGCGTGTACAGGAGCGTCAGTATGTCAGTGGCGAGTCCGGCGACCTGGACATACTGGCCTGTGTCGTGTCCGGTGGTATTGCTTGTGTACAGGTGTTTTTTGTCCGCAAAGGCATCAATCTGGGTAACAAACTGTTCTTTCCGAAGATTCCTGCCGATAGTTCTGCAGAAGACGTTTTGTCGGCGTTTGTGGCCCAGTTTTACCTGCCAAATCCAGTGCCGGCTCAGCTGCTGATGAATTGTGCGCTGGAGGATAAACTATTGCTGGAGCGGGCGCTGAGCGAAAGAGCCGGGCACAAGGTCAGTCTGTCGCATCGTGTGCGCGGCGAAAGGGCTCGCTGGCTGCAACTGGGCGTGTCAAACGCCGAGCAGGCATTGGCCGCCCGTCTCAGCAGTCAGGCGGGTATGGAAAAGCGCCTGGTGATGCTGCAGAACCTGTTGGAGCTGGATGATTTGCCCAATCGAATAGAATGTTTTGATATCAGTCACACCCAGGGGGAGGGAACCGTTGCCTCCTGTGTGGTGTTTGGACGTGACGGTGCCAGGAAGTCGGATTACCGGCGTTTCGGAATTCGCAATATCGTCGCCGGTGACGATTATGCGGCCATGGAACAGGCCTTACTCAGGCGTTATACGCGCTTGAAAAAGGAAGACTGTACCCTACCCGATATCGTATTGATCGATGGCGGAAAAGGCCAGGTGGGTGTTGCCGCGAAGGTGCTGGAGGAGTTGCAGATCGATGAAAGTCTAATTGTCGGGGTATCGAAAGGGCCGGAGCGCAAACCGGGTATGGAGATCCTGCATATTCCCGCCCAACATCGGCAGCTGGATCTGGACAGCGCTTCGCCTGCCTTGCATCTGATCCAACAGATTCGTGATGAGGCGCATCGCTTTGCGATTACCGGGCACAGACAAAAGCGCGCCAGAGCGCGTAATGTCTCACCTCTGGAGGGGATTCCCGGCATCGGTCCCCGGCGCCGCCAGCAGCTCTTGAAACAATTCGGGGGAATACAGGAAGTTGCACGGGCCGGTATTGAGGATTTGTGTAAGATTGCGGGCATCAGCCGGGCGCTGGCCCAACAAATCTATGATGTCTTCCATGGAGATAATTGAGATAATCAGCAGATGTCCTGGACTATCCCCAATATATTAACCTTCTTGCGGATTGCACTGATCCCGGTATTTGTGGGGGTTTACTACCTGCCATATTCATGGAGCCACGTGGCGACAACCGCACTGTTTGGTCTTGCCGCGTTGACCGACTGGTTTGACGGTTATCTGGCCAGAAAACTGGAACAGACCTCGCCTTTTGGTGCCTTCCTGGATCCGGTGGCAGATAAGCTGATCGTTGCCGTTGCGCTTATCATGCTGGTGCAGACCAATCCCACATTCTGGTTTGTCATCCCGGCAGCCGTCATCGTTGGCCGGGAGATTGCGATATCGGCGTTGCGGGAATGGATGGCGGAAATAGGTGAGCGCACCCAGGTCTCCGTTTCCAGCATTGGCAAGATCAAGACGACGGCACAGATGACCGCGCTGTTACTGCTTTTGTACCGCCAACCCCTGTGGGGCTTCCCCACCAACGAATTTGGCGTGTTGTTGTTGTATGTGGCGGCCATCCTGACACTTTGGTCAATGGCCATCTATCTGAAGGCGGCTTGGCCGCTATTATCCGCTTCAAGCAAAGCCTGAGTGCTTTCAGGAGTTGACAGCAGGCCCAACATCCCTAAAATAACGCGTTTGAATTAATGCGGGAATAGCTCAGCTGGTAGAGCACAACCTTGCCAAGGTTGGGGTCGCGAGTTCGAATCTCGTTTCCCGCTCCAAATTTGGTCGTTCTAATGGGATAACCTCGGTACGTGAAGCCGGGGTTTTTTACTTTATAAATAAGCATTTGGCGACGTGGCAGAGTGGCTATGCAGCGGATTGCAAATCCGTGGACCTCGGTTCGACTCCGGGCGTCGCCTCCATTACAAAATACAATTAAATCAAATAGATAAGGCGCTTTTAGGCGTCTTTTTTTATGCCCGCCAGGGCATGGAAGGCAGTTGAAAACAGCCTATACCCACTGGAATCGGCCTAATATAAGGGTGAAAAAGTGGGTGCCCA
>JAUXDG010000154.1 GCA_030618475.1 Gammaproteobacteria bacterium
CCCGGCAACCACTTCCAACTCCGAGAGAAATAGTCAGGACTTTTTCTTACAGATCTCTTCCATTTTCCCTGAAACAAAAACAGCCATTTTCGACAGGCTTTCAATTCCAAGGATTCGAACACGACGACACATTTTTGACGGCCAACCCCTGGTGGCCAGCAAAGCCGTGCACAGGCACAACCCCGGAGTTCAGCCGACCCTGAAAATAAATGCACCAGTAAATCGCTGAGTACTGGACCGAGCCCGGCCCCACTGACCAAGGCGTGCGTAAGTTAGCCGACATAAACCTGCGGGCTGTCGGTCCCGAAAGCTCATGTCGGCTAACTTCCGTACTGATTACTAACCCAGCGCTGAAAAAATCGCGTCGCGAATTTCTTCAACCTTACCGACGCCCGGGATACGAATATAGCGAGGCGCGGCATCACCCCCCCGGTCAGCCCAGCTGGAGTAATACCCAATCAGCGGTTCGGTCTGATCGTGATAAACTTTTAGACGCTGACGCACCGTATCTTCCTGGTCATCGTCACGCTGCACCAGAGGCTCCCCGGTCTGGTCATCCTTGCCTTCTTCTTTCGGTGGATTGAACACGATATGGTAGGTGCGACCTGAAGCAAGATGGGCGCGGCGCCCGCTCATGCGCTTGATAATCTCTTCATCGTCAACGTCAATTTCCACCACGGCGTCAATATCAACGCCCTGTACTTTAAGAGATTCGGCCTGTGCCAGCGTACGTGGGAAACCATCGAACAGGAAACCATTCGCACAGTCATCCTGTGCAATACGTTCCTTGACCAACCCCAGAATAATATCGTCGGAGACCAGGCCACCAGCATCCATAACCTTTTTGGCTTCAACGCCGAGCGGTGTTCCATCTTTCACCGCGGCTCGCAACATATCGCCCGTGGAGATCTGGGGGATACTGTATTTGTCTTTGATGTAATTGGCCTGGGTTCCTTTTCCGGCACCCGGACCACCTAGCAGAATAATGCGCATCGTGATTGCTCCTTACATAGACAGGTTCCAGTGACCTGCACGGATCTAAACCCAAACCGAGACATTGGGACTTCAAAACAGACGGGTACATTATCCCCGGCTGGATTAAAGGAGACAAACAATAGAATGTATGCGGGGATGCGGTGGATTTATGAAGTCTGGGCGAGAAGTTTTGACAGGGATACGAGCTCCTCCCTGGATTCAAGCACCTTGGCGGCTGTTTCAATCACCCGTTCCGGCGATACTCGCAGCACACTCAGATTGTGTCCTGGAATTTCAGCAGCGGTCGGTAATTCAGCCATGTGCGGATAGATGTAATCGGCCAATTGCAGCAGATGCACCAGGACTTCATTAGCACCCAGGTAGTCTGCATTATGGTGCTCCAACAGTGCGATACGCAGCTCTTCCGGCATCTTCCAGGCCTGCATCAACCAGGCACCGACACGGGCATGCCCCATCGCCAGCATATCCCTGGCCTGTCCCATGCCGAGCAAACGGCATTCCAGCTCCGAAACCGGCTGATCGGGATTCGCTCTTGCCATGTTATTGAGTAGCTTGAACTCTGGCGGGAACAGATGTCCCAGCAGCAGGATACCAAAATCGTGCAACAGCCCGCACAGGTAACACAAGCCGGCAGAAGGGCGTATGGCATGCGGCAGGATGGCTCCCAGTTTCTGCACAAGGACGGCACTGCACACGGCATGCTCCCAGAAGCGCGTCAGTCCCAGCGGGCCATCATCCGGGATGCGGAACGATCGCCCGGCCGCCAGACCGAGAGACAGGTTAAGCACCATGTCGTAACCCAGTACGCGTGCAATAGCTTCCTGAATATTGGTGATACGCCCTGCATAACCGTAATAAGACGAACTCGCGTAGCGAATCACCTGTGCAGCGAGGCTGGGATCAAGCTGAACGATTTTTGCCAGTTGCTGTACACCGGCGTTCGAATCTGACTGCAGAGCAAGGATACGCCGACCCAGCTCCGGCATTGGTGGCAATTCGTAGACCTGCTCAATGCGTTTTTCAACAGCACTAACAGGATCAGATTCAATTACACTCGTCATGAACTCGAAATGCCTGCCGGATGGCGTCAAAGTAAAACACTCGCTTCCCTGCAGAAAAATTGAACCCGTTCAACGCATTGAACGTAATTGTCCGTGGTACCAGTTCATCGGCACAAACCGGGAAGTTCTTTAGAAAACCAGACTAGTTCAGCTGAACTCGCTGCCCCCAGGGTACCTTTCCGCGTCCCTTGACCAGCCACAGTACCGGGAAATCCGGTTCGAGTTCGGGAAATTCGCCCTCGGCGTCGGTGAAATAGACCAGAAGGTCCGGCTTTTGGCCTGTACGCTCCAGCCACTCGAACACAGGCGTAAATCGGGTACCGCCACGTCCATAGATAGAGGATGGCATAGTGAATTCTTCCCAGGGTTCAAATATCCAGGGACCGTTTTCACAAAGCGCGGCATCGCAGGTGTGCAGAGTCAGACGTGCACGCATCTGGCCTTTGATAGCATCGATTTCCGAAACGAATTCCTGCAGTTCGGTATCATTCACCGAGCCACTGGTGTCCAGCACCACGGCCACATTGATCTGGGTACTCTTCAGTGTCGGTAAAATGGCATCCCCTTCGCGGCGTGAGGGACGCTGGTAACTGTAATCATCTCGCGCAACCGCTGTCATATAGCGGGCAAGCAGCATGCGCCAGGGCAACTGGGGTTGTAACAGGTGTTCAACCAGCCGCGCCATGCTGGCTCCCAGTTTTCCTGCCTGCATGGCTTGCTGGGCGGCCCCGGCCAGGCGTTGACGCCATTGCACGGCGAGCTGTTGCTGCTCGGTTTCCGACAGCGGGCGCGGTTCCTCGCCACTCGGCTGAGCGTCGCCCTCACTGCCACTGGCACCACTGCCCTCCTGGTCCTTATCAAGTGGCTGGCCGCCGCCCGAACCACGCGATTTATTCTCTTCATCATAAAAATGGTCATCGTGGGTCTCATCCTCCATATCGTCTTCGATATAAGGATAGATCTCCTCGGCCATCATGCCTTCGAAACCGCTTTTCAGCAGTACGCCCGGTGGCGGTTTGAGCCCGTCCTTGATCAATAAAGGATTAATGGCAAGATCACAGGCAATATCCCAGCGATGTTTCAGCCGATGCTGACGCCGTGCAAAATGCGACAGGGCACAATGCAGTGCTTCATGGGCGAGTACAAACTGGGTCTGTTCCAGCGTGAGCTTGCTGATGTAGTCGGGGTTGTAATACAAGGCACGGACGTCAGTACCAATCGTCTTGCAACGTTCCGGTTTGGTAACCTTCATGGGCAGACGCAACACCAACGCCCCGAGAAACGGCTTGTCCAGAATCAGACGGGTGCGCGCAGCGCTGAGTTTGATTTCGATTTCATCCGACATACCGGCAATCAGCGACTACATGTCGAACAACATCACGTCGGCCACCGCCCTGGCCCACTTGGAGAACTGCGGCACCTGGAACAGCTCCTGTCCGATGGCGCGGTGCATGTCGGATATCAGCATGACACCCATTTCGCGCTGCGGAAAGGTACCGGCATAATCGATGATATGCCCGTAAACGGTCTGCGCGTCACCATTGTCACGCGCTCGAATCGCCCGACCCACCAGCGCCGAAGCAACGGCATACTGGAGATCGGTCTCTTTCGGAACCGGGACCGATTCTCCCCGCGTGATCGCATCGATGTCCGGGAGTTTATCCAGATTGTCGACAAAGGCATGCAGTTCAATTCCGGCTGCCGGCCCGACACAGGCCTGTAAAGCCTCCACCAGGACCTGCGAATTGCCGCCGAACTTCTGTAAAGCGCGATGGGTAAATTCCCAGGAGCGCGGTGATGGAAAAGCCACCGGATTATGGGCTGGATCAAATTCAAACAACAGCTCGGGTCGGAAACGCAGGAATGCAATCAGGCGTTCATCCATGCTATTGGTATATGCCCAGGACACCCAGTCATCCAGGTTCACATCCAGTTCATAATGCGAGAAACGATTGGCCAGTGGCGCCGGCATGCTGTATGTCACGCCACGATCGCCCTGGCGATTACCGGCGGCAAAAATCGCCCAGCCGTCGGGCACTTCATAGGCACCCAACCTGCGATCCAGAATCAGCTGGTAGGCCGCTGCCGAAACGCTCGGCGGTACCGACGTGATTTCATCCAGAAACAGGATCCCGTTCGGCCCATGGCGTTCAGCGTCCGGCAACATAGCCGGAACCGCCCATTCGACCTGTTCACCGACGCGAAACGGAATTCCCCGAAGATCGGTGGGTTCCATTTGCGAAAGGCGGATATCGATCACGGGCACCTGATGGCGTTCGGCAACCTGGGCAACGATCTGTGACTTGCCGACACCAGGCGGCCCCCACAACATCACCGGCGTATGCTGAGCGTACTTTACGCTTTGAAATTCCGTCTCCAGAACCGTTAACAACTGGGATGGACGCATCTTTCCTCCAAAACCTGGGCGGGCTAACCGCCTCCCCGCCAACACCCCTCATGGTACGCAAATAACCGGGGGAATGCATGGCACAAGCGGGAAAACCACCAATAGACAACGGGTTAAAGGGGGCCGCTGCAACAGCCTTTGTTAGCTGCGCTGCTACTCAATAAATACCAGATTCCGCCGTTATTCAGTTGTAATACACTGACAAACGCCAAATAATTACATGTCATCTCAACCAACCAGTATTTCGCGCCTGTTACTTTGTTCTTCAGACGAAGAAAAACTGAAGCCACTTCAACAACGTCTGACTACGGCCGGCGTAGATGTGGATTGCGCCACCGAGGCCGAACAAGCGCAGCAGCTGCTGTGGGCACGGCACTATGACGGCATTGCCATTGATCTCCTGCTGGCCGACCGTGACGGTATCTCATTCGCCATGGAGTTACGCCAGCAACATCCCTGGGTACCTATTCTGGTAATCTCCACAACACAGAATACGGAAAGACTGGAGGCAAGCCCCGACTGGTTATGCCGATCCGCCGATCATGCGCGCCTGGTCTTCGCATTAAAACAGGCTGGTCAGCGCTCCGCAGGACGCCCGCCCAGCATTCTGCATGTAGAGGATGACGACAATCTCGCGGAAATGGTGCAGAACACCATTGGCAAACAGACCAGGCTTTTTCGGGCCCGTTCCGCACAGGAAGCACAGATTGCAATGACACTGCGCAAATACGACCTGGCGCTGATTGGCACCCAGATACCGAGTTTATCGAACCAGTGGGAAGGCCATCTGGCCGCCCAGCAACCGGTTCTTTGCGTCAATACGGACACCAGTAACGATCCGCTGCTGACCATTCTCAACAGTCTGCGACGCTCGCCGTATGTACACCAACCCGCCTACTGCTGAAAACGCAACGGTGCCATCCGCCCCGACTCTCTATATTGCAGATAATCCTCGATGATCTGAGCATGATCAAACGCCAGACGGGGACACCCACTGGCAGCAAAAAAGGCCAGGTTTTTTGCGTCATCAAGAGCTTTCGCTATGCCTGATGCAGTCGCCACATAAACAGCACTCACCGTATGCCCGCGCTCATCGCGTTCGGGATCTGAATAACAACCGAGCAATCCGACCAGGCGGACGTCCAACGCTGTCTCTTCCCTGGCTTCACGAATAGCGGCCAGTTCGAGACGCTCCCCCACATCCACAAAGCCGCCGGGTAACGCCCAGCCATAGGGCGGATATTTGCGCTCGATCAACACAATGGGCTGCCCAGGCTGATCGAGCATCTCAATAATGACATCGACCGTCAGCAGCGGCGTTACAGGTCTTGCCACCGAGCTACCACTTCAAGTCACGCAGCTGACGCCGCGCTTTCTTGTCCGGTTTACGTTGAGGGTGCGGCATACTGGCGCCTGCCAGCCGGTGCTGCTCACGCAGTGCTTCGCGCTTTTTGATACTTTCCCCGGATTCTTCATACAGGGTCTGTGCCACCTTGGCCGGTCCGCGGCGCTCCGACAACAATACAACCCGAACCTGATATTCGTAACCACTCTTGTGAATCTCGAGCTCATCACCCGGTTTCAGGGCTCTGGCCGGTTTAACGCGCGCGCCATTGAGCTGAACCTTGCCACCACCGACCGCCTGTGCAGCCAGACTTCGCGTCTTGAAGAAACGCGCCACCCACAACCATTTATCAATGCGAACCGAATCGGACATTAGACGGCGGCTTCCGCGGCTTCAACGAGTTGATCGACAGGGACCGCACCATCCAGGCGCCGCTGGCCGATAAAAAAGGTCGGTGTGGCCTGTACACGCAGTTCCTGCGCCGCCTTCAAGTAGTGCTGCAGGCGCTCGCTGACGGCTTCATCCTGCCAGGCTGATGCTATCTGAGCTTCAGTCATGCCTGCATCCAGCGCCAGGCTGCGCAGGCAGTCGCGATCGCCGATATTCCTGCCCTCGGAGAAAAACGCTTCGAACAGCCGCGCGTGCAGACGGTAGAAAACAGCCGGATCAATAGTTTTTGCCACCTCGGCCAGCTGCAGTGCGGAACGGGAATTGGTGGTGAAATCGTGCTCGCGCAAAGACAGGCCTTCTTCCTCGGCCATGTGCCGGAGCGTAGCCATCATGCGTTTCCAGGTCTCTGCTGGATAATTCAGCGATGACACAGGTTCGCCTTCAGGGGATGTGTCGGGATGGATCTCCAGGAAACACCAGTTGGCTTTGACTTCGAACGAAGCCCGCAAACGCTTGAGCCGTGCATCACCGATGTAACAGAAG
>JAUXDG010000218.1 GCA_030618475.1 Gammaproteobacteria bacterium
TGTGATCGATGTATGGGGTGCGGATCACCACGGCTATGTACCACGCGTTAAAGCGGCACTCACAGCCATCGGTGATGATGTGAAAAAACTCGACGTCCTGCTGGTGCAGTTCGCCGTCCTCTATCGTGGTGGAGAGAAAGTGCAGATGTCCACCCGCTCGGGGGAGTTTGTTACTTTGCGTGAGCTGCGCCAGGAAGTCGGTAACGATGCCGCGCGTTTCTTCTATGTGATGCGCAAGTGCGAACAGCATATGGATTTCGACCTGGACCTGGCAAAAGCCCAGTCCAGCGACAATCCGATCTATTATATCCAGTATGCCCACGCCCGCGTCGCCAGTGTGTTACGGCAAATGCGGGACAAGGGCCTGCAGTGGGATGCGCTCAGGGGCACACAGAATCTGAGTCTGCTCAACGAAGCACACGAAGAGGCACTCATGGTCAACCTGTCACGCTATCCGGAGCTTGTCGAAACCGCTGCGCTTAACCACGAACCCCATCTGCTGGCACACTACCTGCGTGACCTGGCCAACGATTTCCATACCTACTACAACGCACACCAGTTCCTGGTTGACGATGAAGCCTTGCGTAACGCGCGTCTGAATTTAATCCAGGCGACCAGGCAGGTTATCGCCAATGGATTGAAGCTGCTGGGCGTTTCCGCGCCTGACAGCATGTAGTTGCTTGCAGTCGCTCTGAAAATATGACAATCGATTACAGACGCCGCCCCAGACGCAGGCAAAAAAGAAGGACCGGTACTTCGCCACCCTGGATATGGACCATAGTGGGTTTAATAGCGGGCTTGTTTGTTGCGTTTCTGGTGTTTCTGCAGATGCGCCCACAACAAATGGACAGCAACCAGAACATGGTGCTGGAGAAACCTGCAGAGGCCGCCAGCCGCGAGCTTCACCGGGTCAGGGAAAAACCGATTCCACCCCCGCCCAAACCACGCTTCGATTTCTACAACCTGCTACCGGAAATGGAAGTAATCGTCCCTGAACAGGAGATCAGCGGCACGCAGACCCACGAAGGTGTCAAACAGGTCGAGAAGCCCGGGACCTATCTGCTCCAGGCGGGTTCCTTTCGCAGTCAGCAACAAGCCGATCAGTTGCGCGCAAAACTTGCGTTGCTGGGTCTGGAAACCAGCCTGCAGACTGTCAATATCAACAGCACGCAGGCCTGGCACCGGGTGCGCGTGGGCCCGTTCAACAATCTGAAAGATCTTAATGAAGCACGCAGCCTGCTGAAGAAAAACGGTGTCGATGCTATTCTTATTCGGCTAAAAGGTTGACTATTATCAAGCTGGTATCGCAATCAACAGGGCGCACTGGCACAAGCGGAATTCTTTCTGAGGGATTGAGCTGCTAAGGCTTGCGACACGAGCGTGCCACCACTTCCCGGGAACGCTTCAACAGTGCGGCTCGCTGCTTTTCTGACAGGTACTCCCGCTTACCGTCTTCACCGAGGTGGTAGATATTCCCGTAGTCTGTGTACTTGCGGAGATTATCCCGAGCCTGGATACAGTCTCTTTTCCGCTTTTCCGCCTGCTCTTTCTGCTTCGCTTTCTGCTCCCTCAGCTGCTGGCGTTCGATCTGGTAGGCGTTCAGCAGCTTGCGGGTTTTCTGCATACGCTGCTGTTGATTCCCCTGAGTCGGCTGCCTTGAATGTGGCTTGATGGCATGCGTGCTGGCTTCCCTGGCCTGATCACCGAAATGCATCTGTCCTTTCTCGTCCACCCAGCGGTAGACCTGTGCATGAACAGACACCTGCCCGGACAACAACAGCGCAATAAACAGGCATTTCCAGAAACCATGCATCATCTCCCTGTTATCGTTGCAAACGGTCCAACCTTAACCGCTGCCGTTCATCGAAAAGGCGCCGCACAGCCAGATGAACTGCGGCCAGGGTACCGAAACCGGCGCCCGCAGAGACCAAAAACATGATTAAAATCTGGTACTTAACAGCCTCAACCGGCTCGGCACCCGCCAGAATCTGACCGGTCATCATACCGGGAAGACTGACGATACCGGCAGCCGCCATGGCGTTGATAATCGGGATCAAACCACTGCGAAAAACCTGCTGCTGGATACCTGATACGGCTTCGGACGCACTGTACCCCAGCATCAGGCGTGCCTCTATGACGTCACGCTGCTCCCAGGCTGACTGTGTCAAGCGGTCAAGCGCCAGCGCTATACCGTTCATGGTGTTGCCCAGCAACATGCCCAGTAAAGGAATGGCATACTGCGGCTGGTACCAGGGCTCATTACCCACCACCACAATCAGGGCAAACAATGCCACCGTAAACGAGGATACAAACATCGATACCACACCGATGCCATAACCCCATCTACCGGCAAAACGCCGTTGCTGACGCGCCATCACCTCGCGACCGGCAACCACCAGCATCAGCACAGACAACAAACCCACCCACAGCAGGTGGCTGTTGGCAAACAAGGCTTTCAGCACCAGCCCGATCAATGTGAGTTGTATGGCGGTGCGCAGGGCGGCAACCAGCAGCTGCTTTGCCAGTCCCGGGTAGCTGCGCGCCGAGGTCAAGGCCAGCGCCACCACCAGTAATGCAGCCAACGAGAGGTCGAAAACACTCAGTTGAATCACGCCGGCGCCTCCTCAGCAAGCCCATGGCTATCCAGATACAGGGCTCTGCTGGCAATGCGTTGTATTTGATCAGCTGCATGTGTCACCCACAGACAGGCCGCTCGGTTTCTGCGCAGAAAGTCCGTCACCAGCCGTTCAACCCTTTGGGTATTGACCGGATCAAGATTGGCCGTGGGCTCATCCAGTAACAGGATTCTTGGCTGATTACTCAGCAACCGGGCCAGCGCCAGACGCTGACGTTCGCCACTGGACAGGCGTTCGGCCTGCCAGCCCAGCACCTCATCCTTAAATCCCAGCTGACTGAAGATATCCGCTTGGACCCGCGGAAAATGCTCGCCGACTGTTTCCGACCACCAGCGGCTTTCGGCAGGCAAGTAGCCAACCTGTCGGCGCCACTCTGTCGGCGGCATCTGCTCACGCTGCACGCCCTGTAAATACACTGAGCCTTGACTGACATCCAGGTCCGCCAGGCTTCTCAACATCAGGGTTTTACCCGCACCACTTGGACCCGACAGGCAAACGAGCTCCGACTCCGACAGGAAAAAAGAAAGATCGCCCAAAGCCGCAGTGGACAAATGCCGCGCCTCGAATAATTTCATGCACTCATTATGACACGCAGAAAAAAAACGGGCGCCAAAGCGCCCGTCAAAACGACTACCCAGCTGAGAAAGCCGGTATTAAAGACCGGAGCCGCGGCTTCCGGTAAATTCCGGATAGGCTTCCATGCCGCATTCGCCGAGATCGACGCCGGTGAACTCTTCCTCCTCGCTGACACGGATTCCCATCACTGCCTTGATAATCAACCAGACCACGAAGCTTACCGCGAATACCCAGCCGAGTATGGTCAGCAGTCCAACGAACTGGCCGCTAAAGCTTGTCTCACTGTTGGTCAGCGGCACAGCCATAAGTCCCCACATCCCCACCGTACCATGGACCGAGATAGCACCGACAGGATCGTCAATCTTCAGCTTGTCCAGGAACAGGATGGAGAACACCACCAGGACACCACCGGCAGCACCGATCAGGGTCGCGATCAAGGGCGTAGGCGTGGACGGTTCAGCCGTGATCGCGACCAGACCAGCCAGGGCACCGTTGAGCACCATGGTCAAATCCGCCTTGCCGAACAGCATACGCGCCACGATCAGCGCGGCGATCACGCCGCCGGCCGCCGCCGCATTGGTATTCAAAAACACCATGGCAACCGAATTCGCACTGCCGATGTCACCCAGTTTCAGCACCGAGCCGCCATTGAATCCGAACCAGCCCATCCACAGGATGAAAGTGCCCAGAGTGGCCAGCGGCAGGTTGGCGCCCGGAATCGGGTGCACTTCGCCGTTAGGACCGTATTTACCTTTACGCGCACCGAGTAACAGCACGCCCGCCAGCGCCGCGGCGGCACCGGCCAGGTGCACGATGCCGGAGCCGGCAAAGTCGGAGAAGCCGAAATCGTCGCCAAGACTGTACAGGCCAAACACAGATTGTCCGCCCCAGGTCCAGGCACCTTCCATCGGATAGATGAAAGCTGTCATGACGATGGCAAACAGCCCGAATGACCACAGCTTCATACGTTCCGCAACAGCACCGGACACAATGGACATCGCCGTGGCGACAAATACCACCTGGAAGAAGAAATCCGAAGCATTGGAATACACAGAGTCTCCGTCAAAACCGGCTTCAGCAGAGGCCGCCAATACGCTGTCTACCAGTGCATCGGCACTCTCGGCGCCGTCCAGCGCGATGTTGGCAAGAAAAACCCCGCCGTCGTACATGACGTCATAGCCGATTACCAGGTATGCGGTACAGGCAATGGCAAACAGCATGACATTCTTGGTGAGAATTTCAGCGGTGTTCTTGGCACGTACCAGTCCGGCTTCCAGCATCGAAAAGCCGGCGGCCATCCACATAACCAGGGCACCCATTACCAGAAAGTAAAAGGTATCCATGGCATATTGCAGTTCGTAAATTTGATTTTCCATTTTATGTCTCCTGCAATGCTAGATAGCTTCTTCACCAGTTTCGCCGGTACGTATACGTACGACCTGCTCAACTGAAGAAACAAAGATTTTGCCGTCACCGATCTTGCCTGTGCCGGCCGCCTTGGATATCGCTTCAATAACCTGGTCCACCAGATCGGCCTTGATGC
>JAUXDG010000206.1 GCA_030618475.1 Gammaproteobacteria bacterium
GCTATCGAGCTTATTGCGCTTCAGCATAGGCGCCATGGCGTGCACCGGCCCAAGGCCCATCTGACTGGGATCCAGGCCGGCCCACTGGCTGTCCACGATCCTGCCCAGCACCGGAAGCTCATATTTTTTGACAGCTTGTTCAGAGGCCAGGATCAGCCAGGCGGCGCCATCGGTAATCTGAGCGCTGTTACCGGCGGTTACCTTGCCGAACGGTTTGTCGAACACGGGTTTGAGCTTGGCCAGCCTGTCCATACTGCTGTCCGCACGCAGGCCGTCATCGGCATCATAAAAGTTGCCTCGCTGATCGTAGATAACCTCGATTTCCTCAAGATGCCCGTGCTGTTGTGCCTGGTTCAGGCGCTGGTGACTGCGTAATGCGTAGCTATCCATCTGTTCCCGGCTGATAGCAAAGCGATGGGCGAGGATTTCCGCCGTCTGGCCCATGTTCAGGCTGACGATCGGGTCGGTAAGACCGCATAACAAGCCGATAACGGGTTTCAGAAACGCCGGTCTGAATGCGGTCAGCGTTTTTACTTTGTCCGCCGGGCTGCGCGCCGCGTTGAGTGCACTCAGCCAGGCGACCATGGCAGTGCCAAACAGTAAAGGCGCATGGCTCATGGACTCGGTGCCACCGGCCAGCACCAGTTCTGAGCGTCCGGTAGCGATATCCTGGGTCGCACTGTCGACAGCCTGTAATCCGGATGCACAGTTGCGTTGTACCGTCCAGGCCGGAACCTGGTTGCCACAGCCTAATCGCAGTGCAACGACGCGCGCGATATTGACTTCATGGGGACCCGGCATGACACAGCCGAGGATGACCTGATCTAAATCCTGCGCCGAAAACGCTTGACGATAAAGCAGGCTGCGTCCGGCCTGAAAGGCCAGGTCGGATGCATGGAAGGGACCCGGTTTACCACGCGCGCGCAGAAACGGTGTGCGGCTGCCGTCAGTTATAAAGACCGGCCGGCCTGTTGCGAGGGGGTTGGGTTGGGCTGCCATGCATCGGTTTCCTTGTTCCAGTAGTTAGCGGGAAATTCATCGACACCGATGACCCGCTGTCTTGCAGCGACGGCGGCTCGTACCTGTGCCGCCTCGCGTTCGTCGATCACACCCGCCGAAACGGCTTCGATCAGGCCGTGTTCGGGGTCTCCGGACGCAAGTTGACCACTGCGCATGGCATTTCGCAAGTGCGAAAGCACAGCTTGCGCCACGTTTGCTTTTTCCAGGGCATCTTCCAGTTGTGCGAGTGACTCATGATCGTCCTCGGAAATGAATAATCCTTCGGTCAACCGCTCACGGGCGCTGCCCCAGCGCAAGATCACATTGGCGGCACGCTGCAGCAGGGCATCGTTCGGTGCGCGATAGCTGGCGCCGTAGGGGAACAATGCCCATTTCAGCACTCGCCCCAGCCAGCGACCAGGCAGATTATCGTAGACTTCAAACAGCTTCTGCTGGGCCTCATACAATGAATCCCGAACGGCCCATTCAAGTAATGGCCGGTCGGCCGGTTGCCGGCCCTGATCGGCAAAACGTTTCAATGCCGCCGATGCCAGGTAGAGATGGCTCAACACGTCTCCCAGGCGGGCGGACAAGGATTCCTTGCGTTTCAAGCTGCCACCGAGTGTCAGTAAGGCGGCTTCCGAGGTGACCGCAAACACAGCGCTCACGCGTGTCAGCTTGCGGTAGTAGCCCGCTTCTTCACCGCCAACGGGTGCTTTGACGAAGCGGGCACCGCTCAGGCTGTGGAACACGCCGCGCGCCAGGTTGCTCAATATCAGCTTGATGTGTCCGAACAGAGCCCGGTCAAAACCGACCAGCTCGCGCTGCTGTGCGGTTTCCATTTCTTTTAGCAGGTAGGGGTGGCAGCGTATAGCGCCCTGACCGAAGATGATCAGGCTGCGGGTCAGGATGTTTGCGCCTTCCACGGTAATGCTGATGGGTATTGCCTGATAAATCCGCCCCAGGTAGTTACGCGGCCCCATGCAGATACCGCGACCGCCGTGTATATCCATGGCGTCGTCAATGACCCTGCGCATACGTTCGGTTAAATGGTATTTGACAATCGCCGAGGCAACCGACGGTTTTTCACCGCTATCAACCGCCAATGTGGTGAGTCCCCGTGCAGCGTCCATGGCATAGGTGTTACCCGCGATTCGACCGAGGACTTCGGCTACGCCTTCAAACCTGCCGATCGGGGTTTTGAACTGCTTGCGTACTGCCGCGTAGGCACCGGTCGCACGGGACGCCAGCTTACCGCCACCGCAACTCAGTGCCGGCAGCGAAATCGAACGGCCGTCAGCCAGACACTCCATCAACATACGCCAGCCCTGACCAATACGTTCCTGTCCACCGATGATCCAGTCGATGGGAATGAATACATCTTTGCCCCGGTTCGGACCATTCATGAAAGCCTGGTTGAGCGGGAAATGTCGGCTGCCGATATCGATACCCGGCGTATCGGTCGGAATCAGTGCCAGCGTAATACCGAGTTCTTTATCTGGACCCAGCAGCTGGTCCGGATCATAGAGCTTGAAAGCCAGGCCCAGAACGGTCGCCACCGGCCCCAGCGTAATGTAGCGTTTCTCCCAGTTCAGGCGTATACCCAACTGCTCTTCGCCTTCAAATTCCTGGCGGCACACGACACCCTTGTCTGGCATGGCGGCAGCA
The DNA here is from genome assembly GCA_030618475.1 of Gammaproteobacteria bacterium. Taxonomy (GTDB): domain Bacteria; phylum Pseudomonadota; class Gammaproteobacteria; order DSM-19610; family DSM-19610; genus Thiogranum. The sequence goes on from JAUXDG010000206.1 coordinate 2,668, forward strand.
TCACTGCCCGCATCCGGGCCGGTCAGCGCAAAACAGGGGATTTCCTCACCGCGCGCCAGCCGCGGCAGGTAATACTGTTTTTGTTCCTCGCTGCCGTAATGCAGCAACAGCTGGGCGGGGCCGAGTGAATTCGGAACCATGGTGGTCACCGCAGCGCTAATGCTGCGGCTGGCAATTTTCATGACCACGCTGGAATGGCCGTAGGCGGAAAATTCCAGGCCGCCGTACTGCTTGGGAATAATCATGCCGAACAAGCGTTGTTGCTTGAGAAAATCCCATACCGGTTCGGGCAGGTCGTGCAGCTGCTCGGTGATTTCCCAGTCGTCTATCATGCGGCATAATTGATTGACCGGACCGTCGATGAAAGCCTGCTCTTCTTCACTCAGCCTGGGTGCCGGGTAATCGAGCAGTTTGTTCCAGTCGGGCCGGCCGCTGAACAATTCGGCTTCCCACCAGGTGCTGCCGGCTTCCAGTGCCTCTCGCTCGGTATCGGACATGGCCGGCATCATGCGGCGGAACTGTTCCAGCAACATGCCACTGATGACGCGACGCCGGACGGCGGTAACGCCCAGCAGCAGCGCAGCAGCGATAAACACCAGCCAGACCGGGCTCAGCGCCCAGAAACCGACATCATGCAGACCGGGCCAGATCAACAGATACAAGGCAACACTGCCGCTCCAGGCCCACGCCGGTGCCCGCCACGCAAGCAGGCCCCCGACTGCTGCCAGCACGATCAACGCCTCCAGGATTGTCGCCATATGTCTGCTCCTGTCATTCAGGTGGTTTTCATTTCAGTTACTAGCCTGGATTTCTCACCACGAAGGACACAAAGGTCCGGTTTTTCCTTTGTGACCTTCGTGCCCTTTGTGGTTAAGGTCGTAAAAATACGCACCAGCACCCGTCGTTACAGTTGGACCACGACTCCAAGGGCGAGTTTTGCCTGTTCAAGCGGGTTCTCCATCATAATCATAACGGCAGATGCACAAATAGTCTGAAAGCACTCTGTTAATCCATGAATTACCCAGGCAACCTCTGATTAATTCGCGATGTCATGGCATTCAGGTATTCCAATGTCGGTAGGCTGCGCCCTAGCTTTTCAGTGGCTCACGAGAAAATGCCAGGGCGCGTTCCAGAACCGCTTCGGGGGTGTAGAAATGGGGTGAAAAGCGGATGCCGCCACCCCGCAGGGCGCAGATAACGCCATTTTTCTGCAAATGCCGGTATCTCGCTTCGCTGTCATCATCAAAGCGGAAAGTGACAATCCCTGCACGTTGTTCGGGCTCTGTCTCCGATACAATAATCCCCCCGCTATTAATAATATTATCAATCAGATATTGCACTTTACCGGAAACGCTATTAAATATATACGGAATCCCCACCTGCAGCAGCAAACTCAAACTGGCATGCAGGGCGTGTATTCCCAGCATGTTGGGGCTGCCGCATTCGAACCGCCGTGCCGAAGCGGCCGCTTGCCAGTCGCTGCGATCATAATCACCCATGGCCTCGACCATATGCCAGCCGTACTGTCGGAGTGAGAGACGTTCGATCCACTCTCTGCGGCAATAGAACAGGGCCAGTCCCTCTGCACCCAGCATCCATTTATGACCATCCGCCATGACAAAGTCCGCCTGGCAGGCCTCCACATCAAAGGGTTTGACACCGACACTCTGAATAGCATCCACACAAAATGCCACGCTCTGCTGTCTGCACGCGGCACCGATCGGGTTCAGATCCAGCGCCAGGCCGGTAGCGTATTGCACCGAGCTGACCGATAGCAGGCGTGTGCGCGGTGTGATGGCATCGATAATCTGTCGCTCCGGGCTCGCTGTCGGGTCCAGGTCAACCGCGATGACTTCTACACCGAGCGGTCTCAGCGATTCCCAGACAATGCGGTTGGAAGGGAATTCCTGACTGCTGATGACAACCTGGTCGCCGGCTGACCAGTCGAGCCCATAGGCGACAACGGAAAGCGCCTCGGAGGTGTTTTTCAGTAAAGCAATTTCATCGCTGCTGGCAGCGCCGATCAGCGTCTGCAACTGCTGGCGTAACAGCTGTTCGGTTTTCAGCCAGCGCTCATAATAGCGGGAACCGTTGCTGCCGTTTTCTTCCGCAAAGCATTTGACGGCATCCACTGCCCGTTTTGGCCAGGGTGAAACGGCAGCATGATTGAGGTAGCAGATATCTTCTGACAGCGTGAATTCACTTTCGATCATGTCCACAATCGCCGGCATCAGCGCTGCTCGATGGGAACATAATCGCGCTGTGTCGGACCGACGTAGAGTTGCCGCGGCCGCCCGATACGCTGGTTATCTTCCCCTATCATCTCCATCCATTGCGAAACCCAGCCAACGGTACGGGCGATAGCGAACATGACCGTGAACATATTGCTGGGAATACCCAGCGCCTTGTAGATCAGACCGGAATAGAAATCAACATTGGGATAAAGGTTGCGCTGGATAAAATATTCGTCGCTGAGGGCAATCTCTTCCAGTTTTAGTGCCAGCTCAAAAGTGGGGTCATCTTTATCGCCGAGTTTTTCCAGGACGTCAT
>JAUXDG010000105.1 GCA_030618475.1 Gammaproteobacteria bacterium
CTTGATCCATATCAACGCGCTCAGCGGGGGATAAGCTAGACTTAATCATTAAATTGCGGAGGTATGAACATTGGAAACGGTCGAATTTGATGTCGATCTCATTCGCCGCTATGCCGGTAGTGGGCCGAGGTATACCTCGTATCCGACGGCGATGGAATTTTCACCCTCGGTGGGCGAGCAGGATTACATTGACTGGGTGCGCGAGAGTAATATCAGCAGGCGTCCCCTGTCGTTATATGTACATATCCCGTTCTGTGCCCACGTGTGTTTTTACTGCGCCTGTAACAAGGTAGTCACCGCGGATCGCAGCAAGGCAGAGCCCTACCTGGAAAGCCTGTATCGGGAGATTCGCCTGCAGGCTTCGCTGGTAGACCCCGACAGGCGGGTGGATCAGCTGCACTGGGGGGGGGGCACGCCCACTTTTCTCAGTGAAAAGCAGATGTGTGACTTGATGCGGGTGCTGGGTGAGAATTTTTACCTGCACGAAGACGACAGCGGTGAATATTCCATCGAAATCGATCCGCGCGAGTTACGCGAAGATACCCTGCCGATACTGCGAGAGATCGGCTTTAACCGGGTGAGCCTGGGTGTGCAGGACTTCAATCCCGAGGTGCAACAGGCCGTTCACAGGATTCAATCTGCGCAACAAACCCTGGACGCCATGAACCAGGCGCGGGAGCTGGGATTTCGCTCCATCAATATCGACCTGATGTACGGATTGCCGCTGCAGACAGCGAAGAGCTTTTCAGACACACTGGACGGGGTCATTGAGGTACGCCCGGATCGTCTGTCGGTGTTTAACTATGCGCATTTGCCGGAACGCTTCAAACCGCAGCGTCGCATCAGCGCCGTTGACCTGCCCAGTGCCGATGAAAAACTCAATATCCTGTCTTTGACTATCGAAAAACTCACCGCTGCAGGCTACCAGTATATCGGCATGGATCATTTCGCGCTGGCCGATGACGAACTCTCCGAAGCACAACGCAACGGTAGCTTGCACCGGAATTTCCAGGGTTACTCTACCCATTCGGATTCGGATCTGGTGGGGATGGGCGTCAGCGCTATCAGTGCCATGCCCGGCGGCTTCAGTCAGAATCACGTCAAGCTCGAAGACTACTACCGTGATCTGGAGGTACCCCGCCTGCCGGTTGCTCGTGGCGTGGCGTTGAATGAAGACGATCATCTGCGCGGTGAGGTCATTCAGCAGCTGATCTGCAATAACACGCTGGAGACCGAACGCATCGAAAGCGAGTTTGGTATTGATTTCGACAGCTACTTCGCCGCTGAACTGAAACAGTTAAAGCTGATGACGCAGGACGGTCTGCTCAGGGTTGGCGATCATCGTATCGATGTCACCGCCAGGGGTCGTTTACTGATCCGTAATGTGTGCAAGGTGTTTGATCACTACCGCGTCGAGCAGGAAGAGAAATTTTCCAAGATGATTTAGTGCTCTATCCCTGGGCACAAAGGGCACTGATTCCTTGATGCCCTTTGTGGTTAGTGTGTTGATAATTTCAGGTGCAGTGCCTGCACCGGCCAGCATCAGTCCTTATGCCGGTAAATCAGTCCGGGTTCAACCAGTAGTTCATTTTCACTGAGACGGTCCAGTGGGAATCCGTCGTCTTCATAACGAGCAATGCGGTCGAATACATAGGGTTGGTCCTGGACTTCAATGGATTCAAAAATCGGCTTGCCCAGGTAGTTGCCGATAGCATGACAACGATAGCTCACGTTTTGCCCCCCTTTGATATGGCATCAATTATGTGAAGTTCTCATGTTGGATAACGGCGTTACGTCGCAAGCCTTTAATTGTGGCGCAGCGGGGAATTCTCATGGCTTCAAACTCCTGTACAATAGCCCGCTATGTCAGGAAACAGCATCGGAAAACTCTTTACAGTCACCAGCTTCGGTGAAAGTCACGGACCCGCCATCGGCTGTATCGTGGATGGCTGCCCGCCGGGCATGGCCTTGTCAGAGTCCGATCTGCAGCACGATCTGGATCGCCGCAAACCCGGCAAATCCCGCCATACCACCCAGCGCCGCGAGTCCGATGAAGTGCAGATTCTCTCGGGGGTGTTCGAAGGCAGGACCACCGGTACACCCATCGGCCTGATCATCCACAATACCGACCAGCGTTCCAAGGATTACTCCAAAATCATGGATCGCTTCCGGCCCGGGCATGCGGACTATACCTACCAGCAGAAATTCGGCTTGCGGGATTACCGCGGTGGCGGCCGTTCCTCGGCCCGCGAGACGGCGATGCGGGTAGCCGCCGGTGGTATTGCCAAGCAATATCTGAAGCAGAAACTGGGTGTCGAAATCCGCGGTTACCTGTCACAGCTGGGGCCGATCGAGCTGGCGCTGAAGGATTGGTCCAGTGTGGAGGATAACCCGTTCTTTTGTCCTGACCCGGAGCGGGTGCCGGAGCTTGAAAATTACATGGACGCATTGCGCCGGGACGGCAATTCGATCGGTGCGCGTGTGAACGTGGTAGCCAGCGGCATGCCCGTCGGTCTGGGTGAACCCGTATTCGACCGCCTGGATGCGGATATTGCCCATGCCATGGTGAGTATCAACGCGGTGAAGGGCGTTGAGATCGGCGCCGGTTTCGGCAGCGTTGTCCAGAAGGGTACCGAACACCGCGATGAGATAACGCCGCAGGGATTTTTGAGCAACCATGCCGGCGGCGTACTGGGCGGGATTTCCTCCGGGCAGGATATTCTGGTCAGCATTGCGCTCAAACCAACCTCCAGTCTGCGTTTGCCGGGGCAGTCGGTCAACCTGGGCGGTGATCCCGTTGAAGTGGTTACCACCGGACGCCACGATCCCTGTGTCGGCATCCGTGCAACCCCGATTGCCGAAGCCATGCTGGCGATTGTGCTGATGGATCATTACCTGCGGCACAGGGCACAGAATGCGGATGTGGAGTCCGGGACACCGGTGATTCCAGCCAGCACAGACTGAGAAACTGCCACGGAATAACACGGAAGTCTGGCTTGCCTGGATTTCTCGCAAGCTTAAGCTTAACCACGAAGGACACGAAGGCACAACATGTTAGGTAATGACCGCAATAGATCTGTTAGGCACAGGCTGTTACCTGAGAACCCGGCGGATGAAACGGGAAATTCCTTATCTCTGCAATCCTTCGTGACCTTTGTGCCCTTTGTGGTGAGGAATTCGGGGTAGGGGTAACTCTGGAAACCATTTTAATTTTAATTCCCTCGTGTCCTTTGTGGTGGCCAATACGCGCCTGGAATTTTTTGTGCGGCTCCGTGGCGATTAGATTGGACGTCTGCTGACTGTCATGTACTGGCGCCTGTCCGGGTTCTATTTCTTTTATTTCGCCGCGCTCGGCGCGCTGATTCCGTATTGGGGACTGTATCTCAAGTCGCTGGGCTTCGGGGTGGTGGAGATCGGCGAACTGGTGGCCATTATCATGGCGACCAAGATTATCGCGCCCAACATCTGGGGCTGGATTGCCGATCATACCGGCCGGCGCATGCGGATTGTGCGTATTGCCTGCCTGCTCGCGACGCTTAGCTTTGCCGGTGTCTTTATCGGGCACGGCTACTGGCTGCTGGTGCTGGTGATGTCGCTGTTCAGCTTTTTCTGGAATGCCGCACTGCCTCAGTTCGAGGCCACCACCCTCAACCACCTGGGTACCGAGACCCATCGCTACAGCAGTATCCGTTTATGGGGGTCGATCGGATTTATTGTCGCGGTTGCCGGGTTGGGCGGCATTTTCGAACGAACCGGAACCGGGATGTTGCCCACCGTACTGCTTGTCCTGTTTGCCGGGATCTGGATTGCCAGCCTGCTGGTGCCGGAGCGCAGTACGCCTCACCCGCAGGTCGATAACGAACCGTTGCGAAAAGTGTTGACGCAGCCTGCCGTGGTTTCATTTTTACTGGTCTGCTTTCTGGTGCAGGCCAGCCATGGCCCTTATTACACTTTTTACAGTCTTTACCTGGCCGCGCACGATTACAGCGAAAGCGCCATAGGGCAATTGTGGGCTCTGGGGGTGGTGGCGGAAATCGGTGTTTTTCTGAAGATGCATGGCTGGCTGCCACGATTCGGGGCACGCCGCCTGCTGCTGGTTGCCACGCTGTTGACAACCTTGCGCTGGATACTGATCGCCTTGTTTGTCGATCAGTTATGGATCATGATCTTCGCACAGACACTGCACGCTGCCAGTTTCGGTGTCTATCATGCGGTAGCGATTCATCTTACCCATCAACTGTTCACGGGTCGCCACCAGGGCCGTGGTCAGGCGCTGTACAGCAGTCTGAGTTTCGGAGCAGGCGGTGCTGCGGGCAGCCTGATTGCCGGTTACCTGTGGGAGGGTGCCGGCGCCCAGTGGATGTATGCGGCGGCTGCCGCAACGGCTGCGCTGGCAGGGCTGATTGCATGGCGCGGCATTGAGCGCCATGCGTAGATGCGAAGGATACCTGGAATTACTGTCATAAGGGCTGATAGACATGTACAGGCTGTTATGGTTTTTGGTAATGCTTCCGGCGCTTGTAGAGGCCTACGATACCCGCCTGTCCGGTTTTGTCGCTGCCGAGCTGCGTGGATTCGTCAATGACTCGCAGTTCGATGATCAGTTTGACGGTCTGCAGCCTTCAGTGATTATTCAGCCCGAGTGGACGGTTCTTCCTGAAGAAGGGGATGACCAGATCAGTTTTATCCCTTTTGCCAGGCTCGACAGCCGTGACAGCCGACGCACCCATTTTGACATTCGCGAAGCCTACTGGCTGCACGTCGATGCCGAGTACGAGTTGCTGGTGGGGGTCAACCGGGTTTTCTGGGGCGTGGCTGAATCCCGTCATCTGGTCGACATTATCAACCAGACCGACTTTGTGGAAGATGTCGACCGCGAGGACAAGCTGGGGCAGCCGATGATTAATCTCGCTACCCAGCAGGACTGGGGTTCGCTCGAGCTGTTCGTGATGCCCTGGTTCAGGGAGCGGACCTTTCCGGGTAAAGACGGGCGTCTGCGTTTCCCGCTGGTGACGGATGGCGACCCGGACTACGACGCCAGCAATGATCAGCACCACGTGGATGTTGCGCTACGCTATTCCCACTATGCCGGTGAATGGGACTTCGGTGTTCATTATTTTAATGGCAGCGGGCGGGAACCGAGATTTCTCGTCAACGATAATGGCACACGGCTGGTGCCTTTCTACGACCTCATCGAACAGGTCGGAACGGATATTCAGTTCACCCATGAGGGCTGGTTGTGGAAATTTGAAGGGCTCTGGCGTTCGCAGAACAGTGATCATTTCTGGGCCACAGTCGGAGGATTTGAATATACGCTCTACCAGATTGTCGACTCGAACGCCGATCTCGGCCTGTTGCTTGAATATTCCTGGGACGGCCGCGATGACGATCCGGCCGAGGCTCCCCCCATCCTGTTCGACGATGACTTTTTCATGGGTACGCGCCTGACACTGAATGATGTACAGAATTCCGAGTTGCTGGCCGGGTTTGTTATCGATCGCGATACCCACGCTTCCCAGCTGTCGGTTGAAGCCGAACGCAGGCTGGACAATCACTGGAAGCTGGAACTGGAAAGCCGCTGGTTTCTCAATTCAGGCAGCGATGTGGCGGTGGCATTCAAGAAGGACAGCAATGTGACATTGCGGCTGGCGCGTTATTTCTAGCGAGACCAAGTCTCAGACTGACGAGACGTGAAGATCCGTTTAATCTCTCTTGAAGAACTTAACTCCTGGCACATTGATATTTGGGGAGGCACCCTGGGCAACAGGTTACACCTGTAGGGCCGAATTTATTCGGCCGGTCTCGATCGGTCGAATAAATTCGACCCTACAGTTCTTCTCCGACTCTTGACCGCGCAGTGGGGTGAGGTGCTCGCAAAGACGCAGAGACGCGAAGGATTTTCTTGGCGGGCTTTGCGACTTTGCGAGAGATATGATTGAAATTTGACTCATTTGTAAAGATGTTGGTTACTCAAAGATTCCTAGTGCTGCAACGCACGGTTTGAGTCTGTTTACAGTCCGAACTGCTGGGCCGCGTAAGGTGCTTTGGCACGGATGTGGTTGCGCAGGAGCTCAGGGAAGTCCGCTACAACCGAGTCGCGGACCGCCGACAGTTCCAGCAGCCGCCGGCCCCAGGCAGCGGTCCTGGGGAAATGGTCGGCAGGATAGAGCTGGTCGCCGATAGCGAGGATTTCGGCCCGCATGAACAGCGGTGCCCAGGAAAAATCGACCAGTGAAAGCGTGTCGCCATTGAAGTAGGGCGGTTGATCCAGCGTGGTTTCCAGCCACTCCAGTTTCGATTTGAGTTCGTCCCTGTTGCTGTCGAAAGTTTGCTTGTCTTCAGCGTGTATCTGTGCGGACAGATCCAGCAGGCAGGCGGTGCCGAATTCTATCCAGCTGCGATTCAGCGCGCGAAGCAGCGGGTCGTCTGGCAGCAGGCTTCCGCTTGTGATTTCGTCCAGAAATTCGTCAATGACGGCGGATTCGAAAATCACCTGCTGCTCATCGACTTTGAGCAGCGGCACCTTGCCGAAGGGTGAAACAGCCTTGAACCAGTGCGGCGGATCGGACAGGTCGATGTGGGTGAGTTTGAACGCTGTCTGCTTGTGACGCAGCGTGGTGACTGCGCGCTGTACAAAGGGGCATATTTTAAAACTGACGAGCTCAAGTTCCATGCTTGCAGATTAATGGCGTCGGTGGTATGCGACATTGATGTCGGTCAAGGGAATCCTGCTCTTGTTGACAGGGCTGCCCGGTAGTTTACACGCAATCGCGCTTGGGGCTTAATAAAAAGTCTGATTTTATGTATGGTGTAACCTTCGAGGGTAAGCAGGGCATCGTGGAACTGCTGTCCAAATAAAGAAGGTGAATCAAGTGCCATCATTGAACCTGATCGTACGCACCCTGCTGGGTGCCGGTTTTCTCGGCGTTTCGGCCTGCACAACGCTGGGACCTGATTTCGAAACGCCCGAGGCGGATGTGCTGGAGACCTGGGACGAACAGGCTCAGAGCCTGTCCGCGGGCCAGGAGCCGGAGAAATGGTGGGCGAGCTTTAATGACCCGGTTCTCGATCAACTGGTCGAGACCGCCTATCAACAGAATCTGCCGCTGCAGATATCCGGACTGCGTATTCTGGAAGCACGGGCACAGCTCGGCATCGCCATCGGTCAGCAGTACCCACAGAGTCAGCAGGTGAATGGTGGTCTGACCCGGGTGGGTTTGAGCGACAATACAGCGAATTTTAATTCATCCTTTTCCGATGATAAATATACCCAGGCCGATATAGGCTTTGACGCAGCCTGGGAACTGGATTTCTGGGGCCGTTTTCGTCGCGGTGTCGAATCCGCCAGTGCCAACCTGGGCGCATCGATTGCCGATTACGATAATGCGCTGGTGGCGCTGACGGCAGAAGTTGCGCGGGTCTATGTCACACTGCGAACACTGGAAGAGCGCCTGGCGATCGCACTCGATAACACCAGGACCCAGCAGCGCAGTTACCAGATTGCCAGGGTTCGTTTCGAGAACGGTGCGGTCAGTGAACTGGATCCTTCCCAGGCCCTGAGTCTGTTGAAATCGACCGAGTCAGCCGTGCCGCAGCTGGAAAGCCAGATTCGTCAGGCCAAACATGCGCTCAGCATTCTGTTGGGCATGCCGCCGAACGATCTGCAGGATATCCTCCGCGGCGAGGGGAAAATCCCGCAGCCGCCGGCGGAGGTTAATGTCGGTGTGCCCGCCGATCTGTTGCGGCGGCGTCCTGATATCCGCCTTGCCGAGTTGCAGGCGGCCTCGCAAAGTGCGCGGATTGGTGTCGCCAGGACGGATCTTTATCCGAGGTTTGCGCTGGTCGGTTCGATCGGTCTGTTAAGCGCCGATACCGGCTCAAATGACAACAGTGACCTGTTTGAATCCGACAGTATTGGTTATAACTTCGGTCCCCAGGCCTCGTGGAATGTTCTCAACTACGGGCGCTTGAAAAACCAGGTTCGGGTGCAGGATGCACGGCTGGAAGAGTTGGTTGTGAATTACCAGAACACGGTGCTGCAGGCCGCCCAGGAAGTCGAGGACGGTATCAGCGGCTATCTGGGCTCACGGGACCAGGCGGCGTACCTGGGAGACAGCGTAACTGCGGCGCAGCGTTCCGTGCGTCTGGCGCTGGTCCAATACCGCGAAGGTGCGGTCGATTACCAGCGCGTCCTGGATACCCAGCAGACACTGCTGCTAGTACAGGACAGTCATGCAGCGGTACGCGGTGATATTGTTCGTTCGCTGGTTGCCACCTACAAGGCACTGGGTGGTGGCTGGGAGCTACGTGCCGGAAGCACCTTTGTCTCCGAACCACGTCAGGAAAAGATGAAAGAGCGTACCGATTGGGGGCGTCTGCTGGATGCCGAAACTGTACCGGAAGAATTACCGGAACCACCGCCCACCGGTAAGGCACAGCCGTTGTTGAATTCACCTGACTGGTAAGTATTACAGGTATTGATAAGCAAGGGATTCAATAAGGTGCGCGACAGTTCGCCGACATCAGCTTGAGGGACCGTCGGCCGCATGGACGCGGCCGTCGAGCGTACAGGGATGT
>JAUXDG010000225.1 GCA_030618475.1 Gammaproteobacteria bacterium
CGATGCTCGCCAAACCGAAGGAACCACAGATATCCCTTCCCAAGTGCTGGCAGGGCTGTGTGAAGTTGGCGGTACACCACGCTATCGCGCTGGCCCACTACGCCATCGTGTACGCCCGCGCGTGGGCCGCAGACAGCACGTAGGGTGCAGAAAATAGAACGCCTATTTTCAAACCGCTTCACGGCAGCTCGACTCAGCAGCGTCGAACGCTGGTACGTGCCTTGTGCTGACAGTGGCAATACACACATTCTTGCCACTCAACTTGCCGTCGTCAGACGGTGTCAGGCTGGATTAGGCGGTGTTTTGCTGATTTTCCAGCAAAATATAAAGATAGAAAGGACGCTAAATAAGCGCCATAACTCATTGATTTAATTGAATGGAGGCGACGCCCGGAGTCGAACCGAGGTTCACGGATTTGCAAGCCGTGGACGTTCATTTATTCATCTATTGAATCAGTTAGTTACAAAGATTCAGTGGGAACCCACTCTTCTAACCCACTCTGTGTAGAAAACGTCGATTTCTTCAACTGCCGCTGTTTATCGCTGAACCCAAGCCACTGTCCTTCGAACTGATCCTTAAAAAACGGCTCTCTTGGATGAAACAGCCAGTGACGGCCTGTTGATGGCCAGGTGATGGATTCATGGACTCAACACCCACCGTAATACGTCGGCCTGCGCCTGATTCCAATCAGCGTCGGCACCCTGATGAATGCCCTGCTCGTACAGTTCGTAGGCACGCTTCTCGATCGCGGCGCGATGACAGCTGACCAGATCATCGAGGCAACCGTGGAAAGCTTCCCAGGCAGGCACTGCCCCGGGACGTGCCGCGTGGATCAAACGAATGGCCCCGTCGGGTGAATAACCCTCGACCAGAACAAGATAAGCCAGTATCGTTAATGGACTGCGTCCCAGACCCGCCGTGCAGTGAACATAGACACGGTGCCCTTGTGCCCTGAGCGCCGCCAGCTCGGCAACCGCCCGCGGTAAACACCTGCGCATATCGGCAACGTCGAAATCACGGATGGAACAGCGCGCCATGGCAAGCCCCTGGCCGCTGCCTGCACTGCGCATCTGCGCTTCGTCTATGCCCCACCAGGCAAGGCAATCGTTGTGCTGCAACGACAAAACAGCCGATACCCGGGTGCTGTGGGCTATCGTCTCGAGATCATCCGGCTTCATCGGGCAGGAGCCAATCACAATCTCCGGCGTCACCTCACCCCAATTCAATGACCATGTCCACATCTGTCATCTGTCTCGATCAAAGGGTTCGAGATTACTCACCATCGAAAATTCCAGACGTCGCCGCCCGAATTTCTTCTTCTACAACGGTTGAATCAACAGAGCCACTACCGGATGTCTTGCCATGTCTTTTTATAACGTCAGCGGCTGCGTGTAAACCCCGGTCAAACGCTTTACGGCAGGTTTGGTGTACGTTACCGACATCCGGGTACTGTCAACTTAAGGGAAAGTCGCCCGGTTTTCGGCTTCTGAGAGCTCTTCCCGCGACCAGACTGAGCAACAGGAATATTGGCATCGCCGGTTGTAGCCCGGATAGCGTGAACGGAATCCAGGAAAACCTGCCACGGATTTTTCCCCGGATTTTGCTCTGCGCCATCCGGGGTGTGTTACTGGTATGAAAATGTGTGTTCTAATTCCCCTGAACAAAAACCCGGGAGGTTGGGTATGGCACAGGCGATGCGTTGTGAACTGATCACCTGGTCGGAAGTTCAGCGATTGTGCCTACAGCTTGCACGACTGGTCCGGGAATCGGATTATCGCCCTGCCGTAGTCGTCGCCATTGGCCGTGGCGGCCTGGTACCGGCGCGGCTGGTGTGTGACTACCTGGATATCATGGCGTTGGCCACGATCCGGATCGAGCATTACCTGGCAGGTTCCTCGAAACAGGCGCATGCCGTGATCCGCTACCCGCTTTGTACCGGGATAGAGGGCCTGGACGTGTTGCTTATCGATGATGTAAACGATGGCGGCGACACCCTGGAAACCGCCCTGCAGCACTTACAATCATTCAGCCCACGCCGGATCAAGACAGCGGTGATGCACAAGAAAGCCACAACACATGTTGCCGTTGATTATTACGCCAAAAAGATCATCAAGTGGCGCTGGCTGATCTACCCATGGGCGGTGCAGGAAGATATCTCCAGTTTTCTCCAGCACCTGTCACCGACACCGGGGTCGCTGGAAGAGGCGCAGCAACGCCTGGCCGAACAGTTCGGCGTGCGGGTTCCGCGGCGCAGCCTCGCAGCGGTGTATGCATTTATGGACAGGTAATGACAGAAACACATTCATGTCAGCAGCACGGCAATAATGCCGGTCAGAAAGATTCCATCAAAGGTGCCAGCCCCGCCGATCGAGGCGACCCGCACTCCCATTGTTCGAATATCGGCCAGGTGCAGGATGTCGGCGCCCAGCAGGACGCCGAGCACCCCGCTGGAAAAGGCGAGCGGCGCCGCATTCGCAGGTTCCAGGAGCAGGGCCGTGATCACCGCCACCAGCGGCGCGATGAAAACTGGCATACCGATACCGATACCGGAAATCGGACGGCTGAATACATAGCTGACCGCGGTGACGATCAGCAGGGCCGGCAGCAGGTCGAACGGGTTGACCAGTTGCCTGGCAAGCAGGTGCAGGCTAAGGCCTACCGGGATGATGCAGCCCCCCAGGTTGATCGCGAGGATCGTTTTCCCCGTATATCCCGGTGCACGGAGCTGCCAAAGCCGGCCCCAGCGTGGGATGTCCGGTGGTAGCCGTGACGGAGGTGTACTCTTGATGGTGGTCACCGGAATATTGATACTGCTGCCGAATAATGCGCCCAGCACCAGTAACAGCGCCCCCCGGGGCGACAGCCCGAGCTTCTGAAATGCGAGGGACAGCACTTCCAACTGGATGATCGTCACCAGGAAGACCACGAGGAAGAGTAACAGCAGCAGATAACGTGGGGGCATACGACGGTATTTTACGCAATTGCGTGTTCAGGTTTTTTTATAGATTGCCCGGTTGCAGGACAGCGGCATGAACCCCGGAACATCACCGGGCAATGTCTCGTGGCTGCCAACCACCAGCAAGCCACCGGGCTGCAAGGCGTCAACCAGCCGTTGCGTGATCCCGCGCTGCAGGCCTTCATCATAATATGTATACACGAGGTTCCGACACAGGATCAGCTGCAGGGCGGTGGCCGGTACCGGACCGCGGACATCGTGTTCGACGAACAATACCGCACGTTTGAAAGCAGGCTGCAGGCAATAGCGGCCGGCGGATACCGTAAAGGCTGACTCCCGCAAGAACACCGGCAGTTCTTTCAGGCTGCTGAACGGGTAACAGGCCGTCCGTGCGCGATTGAGAAGCTGCGGATCGACATCCGTTGCCAGGATCCGCAGCGTGATATCCGGAAAACGTTGCTGCAACTGCACCGCCCACAGGATTGCGAGTGAATAAGGCTCCTCACCCGAACCACAACCGACACTCCAGATATCCATCCGGCTGTTGCCATCACGCCTGACCTGTTCCACGAGACCGGGAATGATGCGACCGGCCAGCAGCCTGAAGACCCCCTTGTCGCGGTAGAAACGGGAAATGGTGATCCGGCAGAGCGTATCGAGCACCCGCCACTCCTGCGGATGGTGTTGCAGGTAGTCACGGTAGTCATTCAGACCAACCAGTTGCAGTGACTGCATGCGCTTGTGCACCCGCTTGCGCACCTGCGCGCGGACCTTTCGGAAACCGGACCAGCGCATGCGCAGCTGCGGCAACGCCCACTGCAGGAAGGCAGTCCATTGCCGGTCTTCAGTCATGGTTACGGTACGGGAAATAAAAATCAGTAGCCCGGTTGCAGCGCAGCGGAATCCGGAGAATACTTTTCACTTCTCAGGTCGAGGAGAGGCACGTGTCATTGTGCGTACCGCTGCTGAACAGGGTCATCTGCCAGGTATCCGAGATACGATCATAACGCAGGATGTAAATGTCACCGTCGTCGGCGCGCACCTTGAAATAGCTGTAGTCCGGATCCAGCCAGCGGTCGATAATCTCGCTCACCCTGATTTCACGTTGACCAAGAAAAAAACGGCGCGGTGATTCTTCCGCGCGGTGACCGGCATAACATTCAACCCGAATTGTGGTTGTTTCCTCTTTGCCGTGACCAGTCCTGGCTGGCTTTTCCTTGCCTGTATTCATCAATCAATAAACCGCCCAGCTGCGGCTGTAGTGCCGATCGAGGCGATGCAGTCCATATTTCACGGCCACCTCTGTATCCTGATTAACCAACCACATGGTGCTTGCCCACCAGGGTCACGCTGCTGGCCTGGGGGCCCTGCTCCCCGGCCTCTTCCGAAAAACGCACCTCGCTGCCGATTTCCAGCCTGTCGAACGCGTTCTTCAGCACGCTGTTGCGGTGAAAATAGATCACCCGGCCGTCCGGGGTCTTGATCTTGCCGTAACCTTCCTCCGCGTGCAGGCTGATCACGTGACCGCCAGCCGTCGCTTCG
>JAUXDG010000137.1 GCA_030618475.1 Gammaproteobacteria bacterium
GCCGATCCTTGGAGATAAGGTTTCCGGTGATTCGCCCCTTCAATCCGAAGCCATCGAACTTGACCTGCTCACCGAGGATGAAACGGATTCTCGAGGAGACCTGATAATCTTTTACGGTCGCCGTTTCCCCGTCATCTGCGACAATGATCTGGTCCGCTGATACTGAGACCGAGGATTCCGGTAGTTTTCTCGGTCTGATGCTGGCGCTTGGGACTTCGATTTGCCCTTCAATATCGAGATGGTTTTCGCTCATCCTCAGCTTGAGATCCGGCGAAACGCTGATTTTCGCCTCGCGTGTATCCATGACCTGGAAGTCATTGCCCGTTATCTCGAAACGTGCAGAACGCGGTCTGGAATGCAGATTACTCTCACCCTTGATCGTTATTTGCCCCTCCCCGGAGTGAGCTGCCAGATCCAGGGCAACGTCACCGTCAGGCTGCCCCTGAAGTGTCATTTCGACTTTCTCGAGCGTAATCCCTGGCTCATCGAGTGTCAGGCGGGTATCGGTGGTGCTGATTTTTCCTTCGAGCACCGGCGCCTTAAGGCTGCCACTGATCCGCATACTGCCCTGAAGGGAGCCCCGTGTACCGCTGATATGGGGCGTAAAGCTGTCCAGAAAAGCGATGTCAGGTATCGCGATACTGGCATTGCCGCTGAGCGCGTGGTTGAGAATGTCCTGGTCAGTACCGCTAATGCTCGCATCCACTGACAGCTTTGCATCATTATCCAGCAGTATGGACCCATCAAGCCGGGTTCTTTGCTCGTCGCCATGCAGGTTGAACTTCACGCTGCTGGCTTCAATCCGGGCAGCTGGCCGGTCTTCCTGCTGCGGGAAAACCAGCGCCAGGGCGTGAGAGTCCAGCCGCAGGTGCGTCGTCGCCGACTGGCCTTTTTTCTGTTTTATTTCGCCGTCGAGTTCCAGTGTGCCTTGTGCTTGAGCAGCTGCCGGTAGCAAACCGGCAAAGTAGTCCAGCGGCAGCTCACGCAGCTCGATTTCGCCATTGCGTGTCTCAGACGAAAAATTTCCGCTCAGGCAGAGTTGTGCGCTACCGCTGTGCCAGCAGGACGGATCCGTAGCAAGCCTGTCCCGGCCAAGCTGGCCACGGAAAGGTTTATGCAGTGTCCAGGATGCAAAGTCGGCATGGCCGAGCTTTGCCGCTTGCAGGTCGAAGTGCCAGACCTTGTGTTGCCAGTTACCGTTCGCATCCACTTGCCCATGGACGAGGCTGCTGTCGGCGCTCAGTGTCACGCTATGTTGTGTGGGAATGCCGCCGGCCCTCAGACTCAGGTTGTTTATCGTGATCCCCTGGATCAGGCCCGCGCCGAGTTTGAGTTCAAGATTCGACTCGGTTGCAGCGGTGATATCGACAGCGGCATCAAGTTTGAACTCGCTCAATCGATCATTGCCGTAACGCAGATCGGTACCGCTAAGCGTTGCCCTGCCGATCGGCGCGGTAAATGTGCCGCTAACACGGCCCTCGCCGACCAGACGTCCGGACGCGGTGGGCAGCAGGGTGTTGAGATCGGGGCTGTCGAGGCGCCAGTCAAGATCCAGGTTCGCGCCGATCATACCACTAAGCTCCAACGAACTCGGCCCGGATACAATGGCGAGTTTTTCGATGGTCAGGGTATCTTTTTGAAACCCACCCAGTGTCTCCAGCTGGACCGGAATGTCGCGCAGTCGCCCGTTAACCCGGAGCCGGGGAAGCTGTGCGACGATTCCAGCAGAAGAAAATTCAGCATGGCTGGTCAGCTGAACATCGATTTCCCCGGGCCAGTCTGCAAAGATAACGCCGGGGTCCAGCGAGGTTCCGTCAAGGGCGATGCTGGTCGCGAGCCGGGGACGCCAGGCTATCATGGCCGTACCCTGGAGATGACCGCGCAGGGTATCGATGGCCAGCTCTGAAATCTGCAAGGCGTCTTGATTTCCCTTGCCCTGCAATGACAGGTCCGCGTCGGTATAGCCGGGAGCAGCCAGTGTCATCTGGCTGTCGACCAGGTAGTCGTCCGGCAAACCCCTTACATGCAACCGTCCTGACGGGCTCTCCAGTTGTGCGGCGCCATCTAATGGCCAGCGCGCCCGGTTCCAGTCAGCGTGAAGATCAAACCGTATGGCATCGGTTTCAAGTTCGACAGGCCCTGACAGGCGCAGCTCCGTCTGATGAGCAGGACTGCTCAGTTGCAACAGCTCGAGTTCTATTTTCGCAGCGGATAATTTCGCCGAGACCTTTGCGTGCACGGTTGGCAGCTGATCACTGTCGAGTTCCAGCGAGCCGGAAAGGCGAAGGGCATCCACCGGCCCGTCAGCCTGGATGTCTGCTATCAGGCTCATGCCTGGCAGGTCGTTGTTGATTGCCCTGAGTCTCAAACTATCGACCCTGACCCTTGCTGCAAGGGACGGATTATCCAGTAAGCCAGCGAGTACAAAATTACCGGTGACGGGGTAAGCATCATTGAATGTCTGCTTGATCAGCAGGCGTTTCAGGGTACCGGAAAGCGTGGTCCGACCCTGTATTTCTGCGTAGTCCGGCGGGCTGAGACGCCAGTCGAGTACACCCTCGAGCGGGTAATCGCCAGCCGTTTTGAGCCTGGCGCCAGCCTGTATCTGCAAGTCTGTGGATTGAACCGATAGCAGGCGAATTCGCAAGGTTTCATCGGTGTACGACAGGCTGGCGTCGCCCTGCTCGATCACCAATGCCGGGGATCCGCTTGTTGTATCAATTGTAAAGTTCCGCACCCTGAGCTGCTCAAGCTTGGCCGCAATTGGCAGCGCGATACGTTCCGGCATGGCCATCGGCTCCGCTGTCACCGGTGGCGCTTTTTCGCTCGGGGTGTAGCGGACGTCACGCAGTACCAGGCGATCCAGCTGAAGCACACCGGACAACAGTCGGTACGGTGTCCATTCCAGCTCGGCATAATCCAGGACCAGGCTGAAGTCATGGTTGCGAAACTTCAGGCCCGTCACCGCCAGTGGCCCTGTCAGACGGCCTTCCACGCTCTCGATCGAGAGACCCGCGGGGATCAGGGGTTCCAGATTCTGCCATAACAGTTTCAGTCCCTGCCGGGTTGTCGACACATAAACCAGCGTCATGGCGAGGCAGAAAATCGCAATGATCAGAATGCGGAACAGAATTCTCATCACAAATCCGGTCCGATGCTGACGTGGATGCGCAGGTTGTCATCGCTGTTGCTGAAGGGATGCGCAAAATCGAGGCGCAGCATGCCTACCGGTGTCCGCCAGCGCAGGCCTGCACCGGCACCGATTTCCAGGTTCGGAGGAAAATCGTCGTCCGCATTACCCGCGTCGATGAAAATTGCGCCCCCCCATTTTTTCCAGATCAGGTAATCCGCCTCGATACTGCCGGTCAACAGGTATCTGCCGCCGGTGTTTTCGCCGCTTTCATCAGACGGGCCCAGTGTCTGATACTTGTAGCCGCGCACACTCCGGTCACCACCGGCATAAAAGCGTTCAGTGGTCGGCAGTTCGGAAAAATCCTCGACGGCCATGCCGCCGACTTGCAGCCGGAACAGGGCGCGGGCCCGTTCGGCGACTGGATAGACAGCGCGGCCGCTCGCTTCACCGCGGATAAACGTGGTGTCCGAGACCAGCAGGGCGGCGGCACCACGCATATCCGCAGACCAGCTGTAGCCGCGGCGTGGAAACAGAACGTTGTCGGCCTTGAGGCGCGACAGGGTCACACCGGGAATAAAGTAGTTGACGATTTGATCGTCTTCACCGATCGTGAAATCCTCGCGCTCGAACCTGATATACAGCTGGCGCTGAAAGTTTCGCCATTTTTCGTTTCGACTGACACCCAGCGTGAGGCGTCGCGAATCGCCGTCATCGGCGACGTCTTCCCAGGTAGCGGTGCCGCTGAATACCAGCCGGTCGGAGACCAGATTGCCGATAGGTATTTTGTACTGGGCGCCAACGCTTTGCGTTATGCCGGACAGCAGTGAATCCGCCACGATACTGTGTCCACGGCGGTTGATGCGGCGGCGCTCGGCCACCAGCGTGAGTCGCGGCCCGGTATCGGTGCCGAAACCAAGACCTGTGCCAAAGCGCCACTTTTTCGCGGCATCTGTTTTGATCAGGATCGGGATATGGAAGTCCTCAGCCGCCTTGCGCTGGATATCGACTTCCACGCGCGAAAACATACCGCTATCGTCGAGCGCAAGCTGGAGTTCCAGTAATTGTTCCGTATTGAACGGCATACCACGCTCGATTTTCACTAAGACGTCGATGAACGATGGATCCAGAATCTGCTGGTCAACGCGAATGTCACCAAAATAATAACGCTGGCCGGTATCGAGAATCAGTATTATTTCGGCTCTATGGCGCCGCGGGGTAACGCGAATTTCACTGCGGGCAAAACTGGCGTCCAGGTAACCGGTCGCGAGCGCAGCCTTGATCAGTGCCGCCTTGGTTTCCTCGTAGTGACTGTGCTGCAATCGCTGGCCGGTAGCCAGCTGTGTAGATTCAAGTGCCTTGCGCAGATCGGCATTATCCTGTCCGTCACCCTGGATACCCAGTTCAACAGCTTCAACAAGTGTCGGTTTCTGCGGATCGATCTGGTAGCTGGCAATCCAGCGATTGTCTGCTCTTTCGAGGCTTGACTTTATGATGGGTGAGTAATATCCAAAAGGCTGCAGGGCCTTACGGATCTCGGCTGGTGCTGCACGGTGCAAGCTGCGCACCGACGCCTCCGTTAGCTCTGTCTCCTGTTCGCCAACTGAAGGCAGCGGAAGCAGCGTGGTTTGCGTGACAAGTTGCGCGATGCCCAGTTGGGCGGTGACGTTGTCAAGCAGTTCGTCCTCAATACCGGTAATCTCGACATCAATGTTTTCCGCAGCGTGAGCAAGCGCTGCGCAGGCGATGCAGGCGATTACAAAAAGCGGTTTCAGGGCCGCGGCCCTTACCAGGCGCATGATGACCGATGTGGCAGGGCGCCTCATGAAGAGCTGGCAAGCCTTGATGTAGAGCAATGCTTCAGGCTCGTGCGCCCACGTGAAACTGCCGGATACAATATCAGGGGATCTCCGAATAAGTTCTGCATTCTGTCATAATCATGCGCATTGACCAATGCTGTGTAAATAAGCCGTATGACACAAGCAGGTTTTTCAGGTCTGGAATTTAATTACTTTTAAGCGAGAGTCCAGTATGTCGAAACCGATGAGACTGATTAGATTTAGCGAAGATGTGTTTACCCACACACCATTTCTGAAGATGGTTCTGCTCTTGATTGTTCTCTGGTTGCTTTTTGCTTCGGGGCTGTATTTCGGGGAGCGCGAAGCGGCGGGTACGACGATAACCTCATACGGCAGGGCGCTGTACTGGGGGGTGGCAGCGTTTTCTACAGCGGGCATTGCTGATGCTCCGCTGTCTGGGTTTTCGCAGCTGGTTGGAGGGATCTGGATCGTTGTCGGTTCGGCGCTTTTCTTCGGTACCATCGTGGCTACCATAACGACTTATTTCTCTCGCCCTCTGAAGCGACCCGCCAGACAGATTATCGATACCATCGAATACAATCTTGAACAACTGGACGAGCTTTCAATCGAGGAACTGGATCTGCTGAAGGAAACAACCGATACACTCATTGAACACATGGAACAGCTCAAGGATGCTCAGTTTAAGGTGGGAGATTAGCCGTGCTATCTGCCATATCTTTAGCTACTAATGAGTACAGAAGTTGGTCGACATAAGCTTGAGGGACCGTCGGCCGCATGGACGCGGCCGTCGAGCGTACAGGGATGTATTCAAAGCGTGTCCAGAAAGCTTATGTCGACCAACTTCTGTACTCCTGAGTTAAGTTAGACGACATTGATACAATACAGAGGGGCTGCAGGGCGGTCTTAAAGTTGGTTATTAGCTGAAAATATAATATATTAAACAATCCCGCTACTTGGCGGGATTTTTATGTAGGCTACAGCTTGGCTGAGTCCATCGCGCCCCTCACCGGCAGGGGAAGACTTCTGATTCAATTTGTATCAGACTCTGCATTCATTATTTTGACTTCACGACAGCGTCATTGAGGGGCTGTATGAGCGGACACAAGGTCAGCTTCACCTATCTTTCCCAGGAAGACCTGTTACAGGCAGGTAGCTTCGACATTCGTATGGCGATGGAGGTGGCGGAGAAGGTCATGCTGGCTTTCGAGGCTCACCGCATCCTGTTTCCCGAAAAGATACTGCAGATCTTTAACCAGGCCAGTCAGGAAAGAATCAACTGTCTTCCCGCCACCTTGCTGGATGAACAGGTGTGCGGGGTTAAATGGGTATCTGTTTTCCCCGAAAATCCGGTGCGTCACGGCGTACAGAATCTGTCCGCCATCTTCATTTTGTCGGAGATCGAAAAAGGCTTTCCTATTGCTGTGATGGAAGGCACGCTGGCCTCCAATATGCGTGTCGCGGCCATGGGCGCTATCGCAGCAAAACACCTGGCGCGCAAGGACAGTGAGGTGATTGGTTTTATCGGTGCCGGCGAACAGGCGAAAATGCACCTGCTTTCCATGAAGGTTGTACGGCCTGCACTGAAGGAATGCCGGGTGGCGGCCAGGACCTTGGAAGAGGAACAACAGTTTATTGCCGAGCTGTCACCTTTGTTCCCCGATCTGAAATTCGTGGCCGGCAACACCCACGGCCGAGCCGCCATGGATGGCGCGGACATCCTGGTAACCGCCACCAGTGCGCAAGCGCCCTTGCTGAAGGCGGCCTGGATGAAGCCGGGTGCTTTCTATAGCCATATCGGCGGCTGGGAGGACGAATACGAGGTCGCCCGGCAGTGCGACAAGATTGTCTGTGATGACTGGGACACTGTCACGCATCGCACCCAGACGCTCAGTCGTATGTATGCCGAAGGACTCATCAGCGGGGCAGATATCCACGCTGACCTGCACCAGCTGGTTTCCGGCCAAAGACCCGGTCGTGAGTCTGAGGATGAGCGTATCTATTTTAATGCCGTGGGGCTGGCCTACATCGATGTAGCCATTGGACTGGCCATGTACCGGCGCGCATTAACTGCCGGTGTCGGCCGCGAACTTGATCTGCAACAATGCATGATATTTGAGCATGCCGATATCATGCAGCGTGTTCGCTTGTAACACGTGATATCAGTGAGTGCGCTAAATGGCCGTCGGGGCTTGCAGTACCCGCCGTGCCCCAGGGCAGAAGGTGAGGAATGGGACATTCCGAGAGGCTCCTCTGGAGGACCCTCTCCCCCAGGGGACCCTCTCTCGCCTGGCGGCGATTCACC
>JAUXDG010000055.1 GCA_030618475.1 Gammaproteobacteria bacterium
CGGCCGTGCTGATGGGGTGCAAAACGATCATCTCGGGCATTTCGCCGGCAATCGCACAGACTATCGCGGAGCTGGGTATTGATCTCGGCTCGATCCAGACGACGTCGTCGATCGAGTCGGCTCTCCGGGACTCCATCGCCAGGCCCGGCGCCTGACGAGAAGGTCCCGTATCAGGCGGAGCGTCGCAAACAGACTGAACGTTCGATCAACGCCCTCAGCCCCTCACGCACCAGTGCCGCCTTCTCAGAAACCCCGGTGATTCGCTGAACCTCGGCCAACAACTAACAAAAAAGGGTCGGTGACAAATGATTCTGATTCTCATTTGTCACCGACCCCTTTATTCACCGACCCCTTTATTCTTATTCCCACTGCCGCGATGCTGCTGTCGTGTGAACTGCTGTCCGATGAACAGGTCATCATTGACGATCAGCACATCTTGCAGCCAGCGCGTGGAGGTCTGGCAGGCTGAGGTAAAGGGCGGTTCCTTGCAGACCTCGACACCGCCGTCAGCGAGCAGGTCGATATGCAGACCGGGCAAGGGCCTCACCCGCATGCCGTCCGGAGCCTGTGTGTAATCCATGATGGTTGGCTCATTAAGGTGCAGCAGTTTGAGCAGGAGTGCCGGTATTTCATAAATGGCCAGGTTTCCGGTCTTCACTGGACCGCGCGGGCCGTCGATGATGACCATGGGGGTGCTGACATAGAACCTGAACATGTCGGCACTGAAATCACTGCGTTTCGACGCGAGCACACCGGAGTCTACATAGCCTGCAAAATTCTCACCCATGAAGGGCAGATGATCGCCGAATAAGACGATAATACTGTCGGGATCGCGCGCCTGCAGGCGTTCAAGGAATATCATCAGCTCGATCGATTTGTAGTACATCGTGTTGGCATAGCCGCTTACTTCCTTGACAGCGGATGATGCAGTGATCCTGTTCGGGCGGGCGTCATTCAGTGGGTAATTCCAGTGTCCAAAATAGGTGACGATGTAGTTGAGCAGCGGTTGCTTGCTGTCAATTGGCTCGGCAATCTTTTCCAGCACCTGTCGGTACAGTGAGGCATCGGAGAGAAACTCGCGGTTCATATCATCGAGCAGGAAATCCTGCTTTGACCAGTAGGTCTGGAAGCCCATACGCCGATAAGCATTAATTCGATTCCAGAACACCGGAACATTGGGGTGCGATGCCAGGGTGCGATAGCCATACCCGGCCAGCAGGTGCGGCAGACAGGGCACGTCGTTGAGAAGCTGGCGTTCGAACTTAACGTTGTCCTCGATCACCGGGAAGCCGCAGAGGATCTCAAACTCGGCGTTCGCTGTATAACCACCGTATACCGGGCTCATAGCATGCGAAAACCCGGCCCGTTCCCAGAGCCTGCGGAATGCGGGCGCCAGCGGATCCTGGTTATAGCCGGCCTCTTTCAGCAGGGTCGGGTCCCAGAATGATTCGAGCAGCACGATGTGCACGTTGCGTGGCGTGAAGTTGCCAGGCGCGGTAGTACTTATTGTTACATTGTCCAGCAGGTTGGCCGCGGCGGACAGTGCCAGATCACGGTCCGGCGGGATATGGGCATCGGCGAAATAGCGCGCGCCTTCCTGCACGCTGTAGAGCGTGGCGCCGCGATAAAGGTAATTGGAGCGCTGGTCCCAAACCGAATTACCGAAGTACCGGTCCAACGGTTGCAGAATTGCCGCGGGTTTGTACACCAGGGTCATGCCAAACAGGATTACAAGCATGCTGGACAGGTAGGCACTCCAGTGACGCAGGGTAAAATTGAACAACAGCAGGGCGGCAATCGCCGCCAGCGGCACCGCAGCGGCGATGAAGTGCCAGCCCTCCAGGACCAGCAACAGTGAACGCAATGCGTAGACATCATCGGGCATGATCGGCCCACCGAAGAACGAAATCTTCACTGCGTTGCCGACGTACAGCACGCCCATCAGCAGACCCTGCAACACCACGAACACCCACAGCCGCCGTGATAATGCAAACAGGATATAAGCGACAAGCAGTTGTAACAGGTAATCAAACGGCACGGCCGCAGGCTTGATGTGCACATCGAATTTCAGGCTGCTGATCAGGTAAAACAACGCATAAAACAGCGCCGTCGAAATGACCGGCAGAAGTTTTTGCAGCACAGTTTTGGGTGTTGGCATCGCTGGGCCGGTGGGGTTGAATGTGTGGCTAATGATAACCTAGAACCGGATGCAAAGGGCGGCTGGTGCCGGTAACCTGCGAATCGCAGCTTAAGATCGGGCGTTTGCCAGCCTTTATGCGCCAGCGAAAGGTGCCAGCAGATGAACAAGCCAGCCGCTGAGGAGCAAACCGGCGAGGGCGAACCACTTGTAGGAATCAGCTACCATGGGAACAGATTACAACATGCGTTACAGCACAGTCACTTCGGGGTAAATATCAGCTGCTCCAGGGAAAACCATGCGATATGCACCTGAACTGATAGCGGAGAAGCATAAATGGCTGAATGAAAGAGAGTCAACTGCGCACTGTTTGGAATCAGGCTGTAGTACATGGGTATAATCAATTACGCACGCCTTATTAACTGACACGACGGTACCGGCGCTATGGCTTCAACGATCATACCCCCTCTACAGGGCAAGCCGCTCATCTACGGTGAAGTCCTGTTCGACATCTTCCCTGGTGACAAAAAGGTGCTGGGTGGTGCACCCTTCAATGTCGCCTGGCATCTGCAGGGTTTCGGCCTGTCGCCCCTTCTTGTCAGCCGCATCGGCAGCGATGACGAGGGAAACAGTGTTGTGGACGCCATGCACCAGTGGGCTATGGACAGCAGCGGTATCCAGCGCGACCTGGTGTACCCGACCGGAGGGGTCGAGATCAGCATGCAAGGGACCGATCACCGTTTTGATATACGCCCGGAGCAGGCCTACGACCATATCGATTTCGAGCCCCTGGATGACGCTGTTCGCGGCCAGAACCTGTCGTTGATTTATCAAGGCTCGCTGATCGCACGCAACCCGGCCAGCCGCGACACCCTGCAGCGCCTGATCAGCGAAAAACATCTCCCTGTCTTCGTCGATGTCAATCTGCGCGATCCCTGGTGGGATACCGCCACGGTCGAAGGCTTGTTGAAGACTGCGCGATGGGCAAAACTCAACGACGAGGAGTTAGGCACAGTGCTGCCGGCCACCGTGCAAACCGACGACGGCCTCGAGCGTGCCGCCAAAGAGGCGCTGTCACGTTTCGAACTCGATGCCATCGTGGTGACCCGCGGCGCCGACGGCGCCTTCATTACCAGCCTTGACGGCACAGTGAGCGGTAAACCGCCAGCCGTCGAAAACCTCGTGGATAGCGTCGGCGCCGGTGACGCTTTCTGCGCAGTCACCCTGTTCGGCTTGCATAAGGGTTGGTCAGCATCCGAGATTATCGGGCGCGCCCTGGCATTTGCCTCGGCGGTATGTGAGCAGCGCGGAGCCACCAGCCCGGATCGCGACCTGTACGAGCGCACCCTGGCAGGCTGGGGACTCGGCTAGGGGGCTGCCTGCGCAGTCATTGCCGCCAGGTACAGCGCCGGCCCGTAAAGCGCGGTGCGATCGTTGAGGATGACCCGCACCGGCATCCCCTCCAGTAAAGGCCGCATCCGTCCTTTCGACAGCAGGCCTTGCATAAACAGCGGGCCTTTCAGCTTGTCGAGAATCCTCGGCGCGATACCACCGCCGATGTAGATGCCGCCGGTGGCCATGATCTTCAGCGCATGATTTCCAGCTTCCGCGCCGTAGAGGTACACAAAGAGCTCCAGGGCTTCAGCACAAATCGCATCCCGTTCATCGAGCGCGGCGCTTGAGATGGCCGCCGCCGCATCACCCGCCACCATCTCATCACTGAGCCAGGACGGTACGGCAACACCGCGGTGGACGCGCAGGAAATCCTGCAGGTTGACAAGACCCGGGCCCGACACCACCCGCTCCCAGCTGGCGTGACCGAAGCGCTCGCGCGGCGAGGCGGATTACGCCGACAAACTGCTGTCAGCCATGCGCTACCAGTTTGGTGGGCACCATGAAAAAGCGGAAGATTGAGGACACCCCCACCCGCTGGCATGTGCTGGATGACCCGGAAGCGATCGCGGTACAGGCGGCGCAGCGTATTCTGCAAGCTGCGTCCCGGGCCATCACCGGGCGCGGCCTGTTCCGCATCGTGCTGGCGGGTGGACGCACGCCGGAGGCAGCCTATCGTTTACTGGTCGACGCAGACACCGACTGGTCCCGATGGGAGATCTATTTCGGCGACGAGCGCTGCCTTCCGGTGGATGATGCGCAACGCAACAGCCTCATGGCGGCCAGGGCTTTGCTCGACTCAGTCGCGGTTCCCGCTGCCAACGTACACCCCATCCCGGCCGAACGGGGGGCTGAAGCCGCCGCCGGGGAATACGAACTGGTGGTCAGGGCCGCGCTGCCCTTTGATCTCGTGCTGCTGGGCATAGGCGAGGATGGTCACACCGCCAGCCTGTTTCCGGGACAGCAGCATCCGCCTGACCGGCTGGTGCATGCCGTACGTAACGCCCCGAAACCGCCGCCGGACCGCGTCAGTCTGAGCGCAGGCGCGCTGAGCGAGGCGCGCGAGGTGCTCATCCTGGTGACCGGCGCCGGCAAACAGACTGCCATCCAGGGCTGGCGGGCAGGTGAACGACTGCCGATTACCGAAATCGGTGGGCCTGCGCAAGTTGATGTACTGCTGGACAAAGCGGCGCAGGCTTGAACGAGCAGCTAGCCATGATTGTTCACAGCCTTAACCACAAAGAACACGAAGGTCACTAAGGAACAAGACGTCAGGTAATGACCGGAAAAGATTCTGTAACGAAGGATTTCACCGTGCCCCTCTATTCACGCTTTGACACGAGATACTGCCCGAAAGCCGCCGTCGCCTTGTCGTAAAAACCGTCTTCGCTCTTGATAATAAAAAGTACCGCCAGCTTGTGCTGTTCGGCAAACCGGTAACCAGCCTCCGGTCCGAGTGCCATCAATGCGGTGGCCATGGCGTCCGCGTACATGGTCGACGGGTGAACGACGGTCGCCGAGGCGAGCTTGTGGGTGACGGGGCGGCCCGACTTCGGGTCAATGGTATGGGAATAACGTCGACCCTCTTTCTCGAAGTAATTCCGGTAATCTCCCGACGTCGCGACGCCCACATCATTCAGTTTAACGACGGTATGTAACGACCGGGAACCGCTAGACGGCTTTTCGATGGCGATTCTCCAGAACGTGTCCCTGGCGTTACGCCCTTTGGCCTGAATCTCACCGCCGATCTCGACCATGTAATCGTCGATCCCCAGCATCTGCAGATGCCCGGCAACCGCGTCGACCGCATAGCCTTTGGCAAGCGCAGACAAATCAACATAAAGATCGGGGCGGTCCTTTCTGATAGCAGGAGGCGAACTGCGCACCTGGAGCCCCGCGTGCCCCACCCTGTTCATGGCCTCACGAATCTCCTGTTCAGACGGCACCAGATCAATGCCGGGCGAAGGACCGAACCCCCACAGATTGACCAGCGGGCCCACGGTGACGTCGAAAGCGCCACTGGTCAGGACGCTGATATGCTGCGCCTGTTTCAGCACCTCAACCAGTTCTTCAGAAGCATCGATCCAGCGAGTTTCCCGACTGCGATTAAACTGTGACAATTCCGAGTCGTCCTGGTAGGTGGACATCTGGCGGTTGATTTTTTCCAGGATGGCATCGATCTCGGCCTGGACCCGCTCCGGCTTCAGTTCGGCTGGCAATTCGACCATCTTGACGGTATAGCTCGTCCCCATCGTCGCCCCCTGAAGCTCGGTCAAGGCGCGCTGCGGCGTTCCGGATTGACAAGCCGACAGCAGCCAGACACTGATCGACAAACTTACAATTGCCCAGGCTTTGTCACAGCTCATGTTGCTACTCAGAAAAGTGCATCTCGATGTTGAGGGTTCCCGCAAACCAGGCATCTATTGAAACACGTTCGTCATTCAGATCCACCTTAAAACCAGACTGCGATTCCGGTGAGATGCCAATGTAACGCAACAGCGTTGACGGGAGTCGCACATCCATGCTGACATGCATTGGGAAATAGCCATCCAGGAACCGGCGGTGGAAAGGGCCATTACGGAGCAGGAAGCTGCCGTCAGACTGAGGGTAAAGAATCTGCACTTCTGCCTGAATGCACAGTGTCGCATCGTGCTGCACGCCGGTCAGCTGTACCCTCTGCTCGCGGATAACCGCCTGGCTGATGTTGGTTTTCGACTGGATACGCAGATGGCGCATATTCTTGTACTGATAAACCACTTCCGCTTCTGGTACAGCGTCGAGTCCTTCATAGCACTGTCTGACCTGTACCCAACCGTCGTCAAGGCTGGTCCGGGTGATGGTGACGGTATTGATTGAATGCAGAGTTCTTGATTCAGGCGGTGGTGACAGAAAGACAAGCTCTCCTTCCCTTGCCTGCGGCACGCCTGACTCTGTATCTTCGTCGAACCAGTCTTTGAGTTCAGCGTCTTCAGGCGATGCGTTCCCGGCGATTGCAAAGCAGTCAGGAACCAGGCAACCCACCAGCAGGAGGGTGGTGGTGGTGAGGGTAGCCCGGATCTGAGCGGGATAATTCAATCGCCCGATTCACTGGCCACGCCACCACCCTCCTCATTGAGGTCACGATTAATATCGGAAACAGCATTGTCCAGAGGTGAAAAGACTCTGTCGATGATGTTTTCGTTCTCACTGTCCGTTTGTTCGTCGGCGTGTTTGACATCAACGACAGCCTTTTTCCCAGGCTTGGTAGTTTGATCTGGTTCTCTTTCAGCAACACTATTGCCTGCGTTCACACTACCGTTAAACAGGAAAAGGCAAGCAATGGGGACTACTGCAAACGTCAACTTCTTCCAGCCATTCTTCATAAGCTTTTCTTCGCACTATCACAGTAAATCAGTTTCAGCACTGACAACCCTCTTTTGCTTCAGTACCTAAGGGCCACGGAAACAAATAATCATCCAATCTTGCTTGTTTTTTAGCCCAGCTTCTGTGTTGTGGCAAGCGTTACACAAAGCGATTATGCGCCCCTTGCCGCACCGAGGGTATGGGGGGTAATGGGGTCGGACCCAAATAACCGACTGAAATTGCTCACTACTTGCCAGAATAATGATTGTTTCCAGGGCTTAGAACACCCATTTTCCTGTCGAAATGGTACCCGTAAGAGGCTCTGGGTTCTCTCAACGTAAAGGTGTCTTTGTGCTCTACTATTTCGCGAGCGCAAGCCTTACCGCTCAGATTTTTCTTCATTAGAGCAACAAACTCACGATTGCCTACTGCAAGGTTTTCACTCCAACAGGCATCACGCCTGTTGCCTTCAGACCCCAACAAGGTGTTAACCCAGTTTGTGTGTTCATACTGAAAGTGCGACAAGTCATGAAAGTCCGTCAGCGCCACTAATGCAGACGTGTCAATCACTGCATAGCGTTTCGGTGGATTTTGAATCTCACCATAACCACTGTCAGCCCATTCACAAGGATGTTTAACGACACCTGCTCTCACCATATTCAGGTCGATGTAGATCAGACATCGAATCAAATGTTCATCGGTAGCAACTGCGGTAGCGTGATAGCGGTCTTCCCAGAATGCACCTTTTCTCTCCTTACGCTGGTTGTATTGCTGTGCCGTTCGCCCCGCAATGAGTTGCATGCTCTTTGGAATCTCACCGCGACCAGTATCCTTGACAAGCAAATGAATATGGTTGGAAGTAACGGTGTAGTTCAACACGCAAAGACCGAAGCGCTTCCTCGCCTCGAACAGCCATCGGGTCCAGGTACGTCGATCCCTGGCAAACTTAAGAAGAAATTCCTGCTTATGACAGCGGTGGGTAATGTGCCATACGAAACCGGGCACGAAATAACGGTTAGCTCTCGGCATAGTCGTTCCTCCTTGAACGCTTCATTCCATCCCTAAAAATGATCCTCTAAGACCAAATCACTGCCAGATATTACGGCCTTTTCACATTTAGTCAATGAGTTAGCATGGTCCGACCCTCTTTGCACTCTTTGCACTCTTTGCCTCTTTGCCACCGGGGGAAATGGGACGAGTACACGGAAGCCGTGTGCGATATGATAGATTACACTGGCACGTAGGTATCGCCCTGGGTCCTGGTCGAAGCCAATGACAAGTATTACGCGCGCGTCAAGGTGTTGAAAACGGTCTGTGAGCAGATTGACATTGACGCGCTGGTCATCGGCAGGAGCGCCGTCCTTCGGCACGTTACCGCGGCCAGGCGGCTGCTCCTGCACGGTCTTTTTAGAGGAATAAGAATGAACAAGCTGACACACTGTCTTGCAGGCCTGTTGCTGTTTGTCGCGGCACTCTCACAGACAGCGATGGCAAGCGATCTTAAACTCGTCCACAGCGGCAACTGGCCGCCTTATGCCGGCAAGAATCTACCTGAACAGGGACTGGCCATTGATCTCGTCACCACGGCCCTGAAAAGAGCCGGCTACAACCCCCATGTCAGCATCGATTCACTGGAGCGGATACTGGAAGGCAGTAAAACCGGCGTCTACGATGTTTTCGCCACGCCCTGGTACACCATGGATCGTGACCAGTACCTGAATTTCAGCCAGCCTTACCTGGAATCCTACATCCGATTCATCAAGAGAAAAGACACTGCTTTCGAGTACACAAGGTTCGACGATCTGGAAGGCATGACGATTGGCGTAATAAAGGATTACGCCTATGACGAAGACTTCAACCAGTCGCCCGCCATTGAAAAGGTCAGTGAAAGCAGCCTGCTTCGAAACTTGCAAAAGCTGATTGGAAAAGAGATCGACCTTACCCTGGATGATGAACGCGTGCTGCATTACAAGATTCATCGATCCATGCCGGGCAGCATGACAAAGCTGGAGATACTCGAGAAACCACTGGTGGTGCGTGGCGTGAATATCGGGGTGAGCCGGAAAAACCCCGCTCACGCAAAAATCGTTGCCGATTTCAATAACGCCATCGCAGCGATGAAAAAAGACGGAAGCTACGACAGGATACTGGAAAAACACCAATAAAGAGTTGAGGTCGGGCTGCTGACAAGTTTCTTACCTTCACTTTATTCTGGCTTAGCCGGCTCTCCTCCAGCATATCAAAAGCCATCGAAAAGCGTACCGCTAACCCACACCGGCCACGCGCCACGCCGCTTTCCCGTTAAGTCATGACTAGAAACAAACCTGGTACGTCCATGTCGTTTACGGAAGTACAGACGTATAGCCGGCCAAAAATGAGCCGTAAGCGATCTGCGTGTTTCGCCTACGAAGATTAAGAAACGCGTTATTATGCACCATCACATTCAAATTCAGGGGACCTGGACTTGATCAGCGTCAATACACTGCACAAATTACTGGGAACAGAACCGGATAACACCAGCCGTATCGAAAAGCTGGTTTCAACACTGGGCGGAATTGTCAGCATTTTCCTGATCGCCGAAATCAGCTACCGTGTCACAGGCGCCAGTGGCGCCTCGCTCATCGTACCTTCGATGGGCGCTTCTGCTGTACTGCTGTTTGCCGTACCCCACGGAAAACTCTCACAGCCATGGGCGCTGTTTGGTGGCCACGGCATATCAGCAGTGATCGGCGTACTTTGCTACCAGCTGGTACCGGATACGTTTCTCGCCGCAGGCCTTGCAGTCGGCCTGGCTATCGGCGCCATGCATCTGGCCAACTGCATTCACCCTCCCGGAGGTGCTACAGCACTGGCAGCGGTTATTGGTGGACCTGCCATCCACTCCCTGGGATACAGCTACCTGTTGTCGCCGATAATGCTGAACTGCCTGGTTATTTTTTCAGTCGCCGTATTTTTCAACGGTTTCTTTCCCTGGCGCAGGTACCCATCCAGCCTGATGGTTTTTGCTAAGAGCCCCGGAATTGAGAGTCGCAATACCCAGGCCCGGCTTGACAGGAAACACATTGAACAGGCGATGGAAGATATGGATCTGATCGTCGATGTCACTACCGATGACCTGCAACGCCTGTTTGCCCTGACACGCGAATACGCCGAGCAGGATTGCATCGACTGTGACAGCATCGAGCTTGGGCACTATTACACCAACGGCAAACACGGTTCACGCTGGTCAGTGAGAAAGATCATCGATGAACACCGTAGCTCCGATCCACAGCACGACATGGTGGTGTACCGTGTCGTCGAAGGACATGGTCTTCGCAGTTCCAGCAGTTGTACGCGTGAAGAGTTTTCGCAATGGGCTTCACATGAAGTCTTTCCCATGCGGGATAAAAAGCTGCCTGGGGAATAGGCCCGTTGTGCTCTGCAAATAGCCCCCGACGGCACAGTGACGCTGGTTTGAGGATGTAAGTCTGTGTTCTGATCCCGTTTTTTTACTGGAAGCACTGTTGCCGGTGCGCTATCAACTCGCTGACTGACAGCTGTTTGCACTGTCGGCAGCCTACTTGAGCACTCTGTCCAGTTTGGTAAATATCCGGGTCTCCCAGTCCAGCGAGTTTTTGTTCGATTCGACCCTCTTCACATTGACCACTTCAACCCGTGTCGATGCATTATCATTAACCGGTTCGACATAGATAGCGACGTTCTCGCCAAAACTGAACCAGGTCAGTTTTCTTCTGGCCAGTATCACACCTTCGCTTTCATCTTTCGAAACGATACTCAGGCTGGTCGTTCCCAGCACCTCCAGCATACTGTTCCAGACCGTCTGTTTGGGAAGGTCGTAAACCTCCACTCTGCCTGAACCACGTTTAGCTTCCGCATCCCCGACGGTAGCACAGCCGGACTGCAGCAGAAATGCAAAAACAAGGAATATCGCACTTAGTAATCTGGTAGTCATTCTATTCTCTCCGATCTGAATCATACGCGGACGGGATGTGCTTCCCGAAACCCTATGTCACACACTATCATGGCACCAACCGTTCGCAAACACCGGGTTTTCGATAACACAGATCCTTACAATGTCGGCATGTGTTGGCTCTGTTTAATCTTTGCCGGACCGGAAGACCGCTTGATTTTCGCGGTACCGTGCAGTACATAATCGCCCCAATGGGCACCGACGAATTTGTAGTAGGCCACGTTTGCTGGTTTGCGGGTGTAATCTCCTCCAGCGTAAAGCATCAGAGGTTCCCTGGCTACATCGCTTTGTCCATCAACGGCGCCGACGGGTATAGTGACGACCAGATTGAGTACGTCACCTGTTGGAGATTAGGGATGAAAAATATCCTGTTCAGAAAGCCGGTCTTGTCATGGGCCTTGTATGACTGGGCGAACTCCGCCTTCGCCACGACCGTCATGGCGGGTTTCTTCCCCGTTTTCTACAGCGCGCTGAGCAGCGATCTCGATGCACAGGATTCACAGTTCTGGTTCAACATGACGATTGCGGGATCGAGCATTCTCGTCGCGATCGCCGCGCCACTACTGGGTGCAATCGCCGACAGAGTCGGTAGCCGCAAGAAATTCCTCGTGACCTTCGCGATGATGGGTGTCCTGATGGTGGCGGGTCTGGCCTGGGTGCATGCCGGCATGTGGTGGGTCGGGCTGTTGCTCTATGGGCTCGGAACAATTGGATTCTCAGGCGCGAATATATTCTACGATTCGATGATCGTCGATGTTTCGGGTGAGGACGAGTTCGATATCATCTCG
The DNA here is from genome assembly GCA_030618475.1 of Gammaproteobacteria bacterium. Lineage (GTDB taxonomy): Bacteria > Pseudomonadota > Gammaproteobacteria > DSM-19610 > DSM-19610 > Thiogranum. Next base: position 11,630 of record JAUXDG010000055.1, read on the forward strand.
GCCTATGGATACGCCATGGGGTATATCGGCGGCGGGCTGCTCTTCGCTCTCAACGTGGCCATGGTTACAAAGCCGGAATTGTTCGGGCTCGCGGACGCGAGTGCCGCAGTGTCAGCTTCCTTTCTCAGCGTAGCGATCTGGTGGGCGGTCTTCACCGTGCCCTTGCTGATGGGGGTAAAGGAAACACCCACGGAGCACCAGGCGACCGCGAGCCAGGCGATCCGAGAAGGCTTGGCGCAGCTGATCAACACCATCCGCGAAGTTCGCGAGCTCAAGGTATTGCTGACCTTTCTGGTCGGTTACTGGCTGTATATCGATGCGGTCAACACGGTTATCAAGACCGCGGTGTTTTTTGGCGACCGCGTCCTGAATCTTCCGCAAGAGTCGCTCGTCACGGCTTTGCTCGTGACCCAGTTTGTAGCATTCCCAGCGGCGTTGTTTTTTGGTTGGCTCGGAAAGAAAATTGGTCCGCGACCAGCGATCCTGATCGGACTTGCCGTGTACATCGGTGCACTCTTTTACGCCTGGCGATGGTTGGATACGGGCGCCGACTTCTACAAGCTGGCGATCGCGATCGGTCTGGTGCAAGGTGGCGTCCAGAGCCTCAGTCGCTCGTTGTATGCGCGATTGATTCCGAAATCCAAGACGGCGGAATTCTTCGGCTTCTTCAACATGGTCGGCAAGTTCGCCGCCATCATCGGTCCGCTTCTCATGGCCATGGTGCCGATCGTCGTCGCCGGCGCAGATGAGCGAGACAGCATCCTGTCGCTGACCTTGCTCTTTGTCATCGGTGGTTTCCTGCTGTGGAAAGTCGATGTCGAGGCGGGCATGAAGGCAGCGCAGGAAATGGATCACGAGTGATCCAAAGGGAAAATCCGAATTCCAACAGAAATAGTTGCCAACACAACCGCGAGCCAGATAAGAAAATTGCCGATATTATTTATCCAGGGAGTTGCAGTTAACACTGCTGTGGCAAAAAAGAATTTTGAAACGTTTTGCGAAAGAGCCTTTTTTTTGCCGAACTGATTGGCCCCTTTCACTTGCGCACCTCTTAGAAAAGTCGAGGCTATGTCCAGGGCAAACAAGATAAGAAAACCTGTCCTGTCAATTGCTGACCAGAATAAGATCAGAGTGCTGTAGGTAATGAATTTATCGACAAGGGGGTCCAGGACCTTGCCGTGTTTGGTGACCTGCCCGGTTTCCCTGGCCAGGGCGCCGTCAACAATATCAAAAA
>JAUXDG010000235.1 GCA_030618475.1 Gammaproteobacteria bacterium
GAAGGTCACAAAGGAACAACATGTTAAGTAATGACCGCAAAAGATCTGCGAGGCACAGGCTGTTAAATCCCTTACCCCTAAAATCCTTCGTGACCTTCAAGGTGAATTGCGCAGCAAGAGAGGGTCCTCCAGAGGAGCCTCTCGGAATGTCCCATTCCTCACCTTCTGCCCTGGGGTATGTGGTGAGAAAAATCTGGCTGATGTCTAGCTAGTGCCGTTGATTTTTGCCTGCAGCAACTGTTCGGCGATCACCAGGTCATCTTCCGTATCGACGCCCGGCCCCGGCCTTTGGCTGGCTTCCGCCACGTGAATGCGTTCGCCGTACCACAGAGCCCGCAACTGTTCCAGTTGCTCGGCCTGTTCCAGCGGACAAGGACGCATTTCTGCATAACGGCGCAGATAGCCGACACGATAGGCATAGATACCGATATGGCGCAGCGGCACAATGCCAATCGGTAGGGCCTTGACGCCGTTGTTTAGCAAGTCACGATCCCAGGGAATGGATGCACGGCTGAAATAGAGCGCAAAACCGGCCCGGTCGGTGACAACCTTGACAACATTGACGTCAAAGAATTCACCGGCGGCAACCAGCGGTGTGGCGATGGTAGAGATGGACGCTTCAGGTTTCCCGGCAAGATCGTTGGCGACCTGATCGATCAGCGCCGGTGGCATCAGGGGCTCGTCGCCCTGCACGTTCACGACGATTTCGTCCTCTGACCAGCCGAATTTTTTCACCACTTCAGCCAGCCGATCGGTGCCGCTGGCGTGTTCCGAGGATGTCATACAGACTTCCGCACCAAAACGCTTGCCTGCTGCTTCAATGCGTTCGTCATCGGTTGCGATCACGACCTGCTCTGCGCCGCACTGGCAGGCTGCCTCGAATACATGCTGCAGCATGGGTTTGCCAAGCAGTTCGCGCAGTGGCTTACCCGGCAAACGGGTCGAGGCGTAACGGGCAGGTATCACCACCTTATAGGCATTGGTCATTGCATTGAGTCCTCAGGGCTTAAACGTCTTCTTCCGCGGGTAACTGGCGGGCTTCTTCTTCGAGCATGACCGGGATGTCGTCCCTGATCGGATAAGCCAGGCGATCCGCCTTGCAGATCAGTTCCTGGTGTTGCTGGTCATAGACCAGAGGCCCTTTGCACAGCGGGCAGGCCAGAATATCGAGTAATTTTTTGTCCAAAATTTGCCTTCCTGTGTTGAGTGAATGCGTTGCTGAGTTGACAGGGTTTCAAATACTCTGACCCGAATGGCACTTACGTAAGCTCTCAGTTGCTTTACCCCGATCGAATAGCGTTGAATTTAGCCACGGAATACACGGAAATAAATGATAAAATTTTCCATACCTTCCGTGGCTATTTACATGATATTAGGTAAAGCAAGTGCCATTCTACTCTGACCCGTTGAAAACCCAAGGTTGTTTGCTTCGCGGTTAAATCTCTTGTCTGGCAAGAACGTTGAACAGCCAGTCATAAAAAGCCGTATCCAGTTGCGCGTTGACTGGTACTGACCACCAGTTTGGTTTCGAGAACGCCTCGCATTTTACCGCGTCTTTCTCTGTCATCAAAACCGGCCTGTTGTCACCGAAGTCCAGATCCGATGCGCGGAACGGGTGATGGTCGGCAAACCGGTGGGTCTGGATAGTCAGGCCTGCCCGGCGCAGCATGGCAAAAAAACGCTCCGGGTCGCTAATGCCGGCCACGGCGTGCACCGGATTCCCCTGGAACAATTCCAGATCGCGCCTGTTCGCCGGATCCATGATCCGGCAGGCAGCAGCAGGTACCAGCTGCATAGCGTAGTAGCTGTGAACGGAACCGCCCCCCAGAGAAACAACGGCGTCTACCTGCTGCAGGCGTGAAGCCGGTTCCCGCAAGGGGCCTGCAGGCAGGCAGAAACCGTTACCGTGGCCCCGCGTCACATCCACCGTGGCAATCTCCACGTCACGGTGCAAGGCATAGTGCTGCAGGCCATCGTCACAAATCAATACATCACACGGCGAAACCTGCAACAGTGCTCTGGCTGCGGCCACACGTTGCGGTCCCGCAAAAACCGTTGTGCGGGTCTTTCTTGCCAGTAAAACCGCCTCGTCGCCGAGCTGCTGTGGATCACTGCCGGCACTGACCGGCTGCGGCCAGTGCGACGCACGGCCCAGATATCCCCGCGTCAGAATGCCTACCCTAAGCCCTGCCTGCTGCAGTCGTTCGGCCAGGGCAATGACCAGTGGTGTTTTGCCGGTACCGCCGACGCTGATATTGCCAACCACAATGACACGGCTGTTAAGACGTGTTGTGCCCAGCAAGCCGCTTCGATAGGCCAGCCGGCGGATACCTGCCGCTGCGCAATACAGCCAGGACAGTGGCAGCAAGGCAATATAAGCACTGGATTTGCCATACCAGATGTCTTGCAGCCGTTGCTCCCAATGCGCACGCTTCATGCGCCGCTGTCTGCTTTAAACTGTAAGCGGTACAAATCGGCATAAACCCCGCCTGTTGCCAACAGCTCGGCATGGCTGCCGGTTTCAACAATCCGGCCCTTTTCCAGCACCAGAATACGGTCGGCTCGTTCAACGGTGGACAGCCGGTGCGCAATGATCAGCGAAGTGCGGTTCTGCGTCAGCTGCTCCAGGGCATCCTTAACCATGCGTTCGGATTCACTGTCGAGCGCGGAAGTGGCTTCGTCAAGGACCAGGATCGGCGCATCCTTTAGCATGGCGCGTGCAATGGCGACTCGCTGTCGCTGGCCGCCTGATAACAGCACGCCACGATCCCCGATACAACTGTTGATCCCCTCCGGCAGATCAGTGATGAACTGCATCGCATGTGCTGCCTCGGCACAGGCAATAACCGACTGATCGCTGACTTCCCCCAGCCGGCCGTAGGCGATGTTATGCGCAATGCTGTCGTTGAACAGCGTGACATCCTGCCCCACCAATGCAATCTGTCTGCGCAGATCCGCCAGGCGGTAATCACGTATATCCTCACCATCCAGGTAAATTGCACCTTGCCGGGGCTCGTAAAAACGTACCAGCAGGTTGGCGAGCGTGGTTTTGCCGCTGCCCGAGCGACCAACCAGTGCGACCGTCTGGCCGGGCAGGACGGAAAAGGAGACGTCCTTGAGAACATCGCCTTTGGCTCTGTCATAGGCGAAGCTCAGCTTACGGAATTCAATGGCACCCCTGGCGCGGGACAAGGGCAGCTTGCCCTTATCCTGTTCTACCGGTTCATCCAGTACCTCGAACAGGCTGTGTGCAGCAGCAACGCCCCGCTGCACCGAGGCGTTGATGTTGGTCAGGCGTTTGATCGGTTGCATGAGCAGCATCATGGCGGCGATAAAGGAGACGAAGCTGCCCACACTGATTTCGCGGGTGACCGATTCCAGTGTGGCCAGATAGATGACCAGTGCCAGGATGCAGGCAGCGATGAATTGAACGATCGGTGTGCTGGCACCCAGTGCGGCCGCCATTTTTAAATGCAGTTTACGATTGCGTTCATTGACCTGCTCGAACAGTGTTTCCTGCCACTGCTCGCCGGTAAAAGACTTGATCAGCCGTTGCCCGTGAATCACTTCTTCGCTGAACTGCGTCAGTTCGCCCATCGAGTCCTGTATTCTCCGGCTGATGCTGCGGAACCGCCGGCTCACGGCTCGAATCAGGACCACCAGCACCGGCCCGATGATCAGGAACAGCAATGTCAGCCAGCCACTGATCCAGAACATGTAAGCGAGCAGGAATATCAGCGTCATGCTGTCGCGGATTAATATAGTGACCGCATTGGCGGTCGCCTCGGCAACCTGTTCGACGTCAAAGGTCAAGCGTGACAGCAGGCGACCGGATGGATTACGGTCGAAGTATTTTGCCGGCAGTCGCAACAACTGGTGAAACAGCTCTCGTCGCAACACCTGGATGACCCTGCGTCCAATCCAGCTCATGCCGTAGCGGGACAGGAATCCGGCCAGGCCACGAAACAAAAAAAGCGCGAGCAGGGCAAGCGGGACGAATTTAACCGTGTCTGCATCATGCTCGATGAAGTTGCCATCCAGCATGGGTTTCATGAGCGCGGCAAAACCGGTATCGGTAGCTGCAAATAAAATCATCGCCAGGGCGGTGATGACAAAAACACGCCAGTAAGGTGCGGCGTAAGCGAGCAGGCGCTTATAAATGGCAGAAGCCGTCATACCCATCGGGGCTGGTCCCTTGTGGTCGAGGTCGTGGGAAATCCAGGCCAGTGCTTCTTCGAGGAGTATTAGCCAGCGTTCCCT
>JAUXDG010000248.1 GCA_030618475.1 Gammaproteobacteria bacterium
GAGCCCCACTGGAAGGGGTGGTCGTAGACAAACTCTCCGGCCAGCGAATAATGGCCATAGCGTTCCGTTTCAGCGCGGAACGGACGTATCATCTGCGAATGACACAGGTAACAGCCCTCGCGGATATAGACATCCCGTCCCTCGAGCTGCAGGGCGGTGTAGGGTTTCAAACCTTCTACCGGCTCCGTGGTGCTTTTCAGGAAGAACAGCGGAACGATTTCAGCCAGTCCGCCGACACTGATGACCAGCAGAATCAGCACCACCATCAGACCAATATTTTTTTCGACGATTTCATGACTCATGACAGGACTCCTCCATCAGGCTGTCTGCGGAACCGGGGCATCGACGGGACGCGCACCGGAGAGCGTTTTGACAACGTTGTAGGCCATCACCAGCATGCCGCACAGGAACAGTGCGCCGCCCATGAAGCGTATGAAATAGAACGGATACATGGCTTCGAGTGATTCGACGAAGCTGTAGGTCAGGGTGCCGTCCTCATTGACCGCCCGCCACATCAGGCCCTGCATGACCCCGGAAATCCACATGGCGACGATGTACAGCACCACACCGATAGTGGCCATCCAGAAGTGCCAGTCGATCAGTTTCACGGAGTACATCTGTTCACGGCTGAACAGCTTCGGGATCAGGAAGTACACCGAGCCGATGGAGACCATGGCGACCCAGCCGAGCGCACCCGAATGCACGTGACCGATGGTCCAGTCCGTGTAGTGTGAGAGCGCGTTAACTGTCTTGATCGCCATCATCGGGCCTTCAAAGGTCGACATGCCGTAGAAGGACAGAGACACGATCAGGAACTTCAGGATCGGATCGGTGCGCAGTTTGTGCCAGGCGCCGGACAGGGTCATGATGCCGTTGGTCATGCCGCCCCAGGAGGGCGCCAGCAGGATCAGGGAGAACACCACACCCACCGACTGTGCCCACACCGGTAGCGCGGTATAGTGCAGGTGGTGGGGGCCGGCCCACATATAGGTGGAAATCAGCGCCCAGAAGTGCACCACCGACAGGCGGTAGGAGTACACCGGACGGCCCGCCTGCTTGGGTACGAAGTAGTACATCATACCCAGGAAGCCGGCGGTCAGGAAGAAGCCTACGGCGTTATGGCCGTACCACCACTGCACCATGGCGTCGATGGCGCCGGGATAGACCGAGTAGGACTTGGTCAGGCTGACGGGTATTGCTGCGCTGTTCACCACGTGCAGTACCGCGATAGTCAGGATGTAGGCACCATAGAACCAGTTGGCGACGTAGATGTGCTTCACCTTGCGCCTCATGATGGTGCCGAAGAATACGATGGCATAGGATACCCAGACCACAGTGATCAGTATATCGATCGGCCATTCCAGTTCCGCGTATTCCTTGCTGGAGGTGATGCCGAGCGGAAAGCTGATCGCCGCCAGCACGATCACCAGGGTCCAGCCCCAGAAGGTGAACGCTGCCAGACCGTCGGAAAACAGCCGTGCCTGGCAGGTGCGTTGTACGACGTAGTATGAGGTGGCGAACAGCGCCGATCCGCCAAAGGCGAAAATCACGGCGTTGGTGTGCAGTGGACGCAGGCGGCCGAAGTGCAGCCAGGGCAGGTCCATGCTTAACTGCGGCCATACCAGCTCTGCCGCAATAAAGACGCCGACCGACATACCGACGATGCCCCACACGACGGTCATCACCGTGAACTGGCGCACGACCTTGTAGTTATACGTGGTCTGTGAATCCATAGCGTTTTCCTATGAGTTGATGGTTTTTCAGGAAAAGCAGCGGCTTGTGCCGTTGCCGTTATAACTCTCCCGAGCGAGCGTTTGAAACCGGCTGTCAACTCTGGGGGTTGAAACAATTGACGTCATTGATGCAGGTCAATTGTATATCAGGTTTTACTAATAATTCTATTGGTCTTTGGAGGGGCGGTGTTGGCTGTGTTGGCTGTGTTGTTTGGGTGTGCCGTGAGAGCACCGTGCGCCGGAAAATACACACAGGCGTTCACGGTCGATCAATTCGATATGTTTGCGGTCGACGCGTAGCAGGCCTTCATTCTGGAAGCGGGTAAACAAACGGCTGACAGTTTCCAGAGCCAGTCCCAGGTAGTTGCCGATATCGCTGCGCGACATGCTGAGGTTGAACTGATGGGCGGAAAACCCGCGCCTGATAAAACGGTTAGATAGGCTTATAAGGAATGACGCCAGACGTTCTTCGGCGGATTTCTGGCCCAGGATGACCATATTATGTTCATCATCGCGGATTTCCTTGCTCATTATCCGCAACAACTGGTGTTGCAAGCTGGGTAACTGCGTGCCCAGCGATTCCAGGTCGTGAAAGGGAATTTCGCAGATACTGGTGGTTTCCAGCGCTTTTGCCGCCAGCGGATGGTCGCCTTCTGCGATGGCGTCAAGGCCGATCAGTTCTCCGGGCAGATGAAAGCCCATGACCTGTTCCTGGCCGTCTTCTGACGTCGCATAGGTTTTTAACGAACCGGAGCGTACCGCATAGAGGCACTGGAAAGGGTCCCCGATCCGAAACAGATGGTCGCCACGTGGCAGCGGGCGCTTGCGATCAATGATCGAATCCAGACGATCGAGATCGCTTTGTCCTATTCCGACCGGCAAACAGATCTCGATCAGGCTGCATTCCCTACAGGCAACCCTGATATCTTTGAGTGAAACGACTTTTTCGAGTTTTCGGGTCGGCATGCGTGCACACTTTTGGAACACATGGCCTAATTGGAGCAAATCCACCGCTGCAGATCAACACAACTAGGTGTAGATTAACATTATAGAAGAAGTTTCGAGCTAACGGTTCTCTACAAGCCGGATTTCCGCTAGGATACAAAACACAGTTGACTGTCTGATTTGATTGAACAAAAAATGACTTCAAGAATGTCGCAGGTAAAGCGTGATACCCTTGAGACGCAGATCGAGGTGGGTCTGAACCTGGGGGGCAGCGGGAATGCGAAACTGGATACCGGTGTGCCGTTCCTCGAGCACATGCTGGATCAGGTCGCCCGCCATGGCCTGCTGGACCTGACCATTCACGCAAAAGGGGATTTGCACATCGATGCGCACCATACCGTGGAAGACATCGGGATTACCCTGGGGCAGGCCTTTGATCAGGCGCTGGGTGATAGAAAGGGCATCCGGCGTTATGGGCACGCCTACGTTCCGCTGGACGAGGCACTATCACGCGTCGTGATCGATTTTTCCGGGCGTCCCGGGCTTGAATACCACGCCAGTTTTGCCCGTGCACGCATCGGAGACTTCGATGTGGACCTGTTGCACGAATTTTTTCAGGGCTTTGTCAACTACGCCAAAGCCACTGTGCACATCGATTGTATACGCGGTGACAATGCGCACCACGTTGCCGAGACCGTTTTCAAGGCCTTTGGTCGGGCGCTGCGAATGGCAGTTGAGGCGGATCCACGTATGGCCGGTATAATGCCGTCCACCAAGGGGAGCTTGTAGGCAGCACAGGGTTGTCGGCCGGTCTAGCGATCTTTACGTCATGTCAACGATTGCCATCATTGATTACGGAATGGGGAACCTGCATTCCATCGCCAAGGCGGTGGAACACGTTGCGCAGGATACGCGGGTGATGATCAGCTCCGATCCGGGCGACATTACGGCCGCTGACCGTGTGGTGTTTCCGGGTGTCGGCGGTATCGGCCACACCATGGAGGAACTGGTCCGTACCGGCCTCGGTGAGGTTGCGCGGCAAAGCGTGGCCAGTAAACCGACCTTG
>JAUXDG010000244.1 GCA_030618475.1 Gammaproteobacteria bacterium
CGAGATCATCCCGCTGGAAGCCATGTGCTATGTGCCGGGCAAGGACAAATTTGTGCCGATGTCAAAAATCGAAGAGCAGAAGCTGGACTGCTGTGAGTACACCGATGCCCAGCTCAAGAAGGACCTGGCCATGGGTGAAGAAGTCCCCGACTGGTTCAGTTATCCGGAAGTGGTGCGCAACCTGCGTAATGCTTACCCGCCGAGGAGCAAGCAGGGCTTTACCCTGTTTTTCACCGGACTGTCCGGTTCGGGTAAATTAACACTGGGCAAGATTATCTATTCCAAACTGGTTGAAGCCGGTGGCCGGCCCGTAACCCTGCTGGACGGCGACATCGTCCGTCAGCATCTGTCCAGTGAACTGGGTTTTTCCAAGGCACACCGCAACCTGAATATCAATCGAATCGGTTTCGTCGCCAGTGAAATCACCAAGAATGCCGGCGTGGCTATTTGTGCGCCGATTGCGCCCTATACAGCCATGCGCCGCTCGGTGCGGGACATGATCGAGCCACACGGCGCCTTTATAGAAATTCATGTGGCGACACCACTGGAAACCTGCGAGGCACGGGATCGCAAGGGCCTCTATGCCAAGGCGCGCAAAGGCGAGATACCCGAGTTCACCGGTATCAGTGACCCATACGAAATTCCCGAACATCCGGAATTGCGGGTTGATACAACCGGCCTGACGCCAATGGAAGCCGCGCAGGAGATCTACCTTTACCTGCTGCGTGAGGGTTATCTGGACACCGTCGACTCCAGCAAGTGATAATGATTGTGGCACCATGAAAGGCATTATCCTCGCCGGCGGCTCCGGTACCCGGCTTTATCCGTTGACGCGCGCGGTCAGCAAACAGCTGATGCCTGTCTATGACAAGCCGATGATCTATTATCCCCTGTCTACGCTGATGCTGGGCGGCATCCGGGAAATCCTGATTATCTCCACCCCGGAAGATGTCCCCTTGTTCCAGCGACTGCTGGGTGATGGCAGTCAGTTCGGGCTGGATCTGCACTATGCCGAACAGCCGCAACCCGAAGGTCTGGCGCAGGCGTTTATTATCGGCCGCTCTTTCATCGGCGCTTCGGATTGCTGCCTGGTGCTGGGCGATAATATTTTTTACGGACACGGTCTCGGCACCAATCTGACCAACGCCGTCAAGCGGGATCAGGGTGCAACGGTATTCGCTTACCGTGTACACGATCCCGAACGTTATGGCGTGGTGGAATTCGATCAAGGCGGCTGTGCCATCAGTATAGAGGAAAAGCCTGTCAAGCCCCGTTCACACTATGCGGTTACCGGCTTGTATTTCTATGATAACCAGGTCGTCGATATCGCCTCCGGTCTGAAGCCGTCCCCGCGTGGTGAGCTGGAAATCACGGATATTAATTCTCACTATCTAAAAGCCGGAAAGCTGCACGTGGAGATGCTGGGGCGTGGTACCGCCTGGCTGGATACCGGCACCCACGAATCGCTGCTGCAGGCGGCGACCTTTATCGAAACCGTTGAACAGCGGCAGGGCCTGAAGATCAGCTGTGTCGAAGAAATCGCTTATCGAAAAGGCTATATCAGCGCGGAACAACTCCATGCACTGGCGCAACCCCTGAACAAAAGCAGTTACGGTCGCTACCTGCTCGATGTGTTGGCCGAAGACGGTGAATGGTCATGAAGATAACGCCGACACGCATTCCTGACGTGCTGCTGATCGAACCCGATGTGTTCGGTGACGCGCGTGGTTTCTTTATGGAATCCTGGCATGCGCAGAAGTTTGCCGCGCAGGGTCTGGACGTCAGTTTTGTACAGGATAACCACTCGCGTTCCGGTCAGGGTGTTCTGCGTGGCTTGCACTACCAGCTGGAACAGCCCCAGGGCAAGCTGGTCAGGGTGGTATCCGGGTCGGTATTCGACGTGGCAGTGGATATCCGCAAGGGTTCGCCGAGCTTCGGTCAGTGGGTGGGAGCAGAGCTGAGCGGTGATAACCACAAGCAGTTCTACGTGCCACCGGGTTTTGCGCACGGATTCTGTGTCCTCAGCGAGAGCGCCGATTTTCTCTACAAGTGCACCGAGTTCTATGCGCCGCACGATGAGCACGGCATCCTGTGGAACGATCCGGCTATCGGCATCGACTGGCCGGGTGATAATTTCAGGATTTCCGATAAGGATGCCGGCAACAGCGTGCTGCGGGATATGACCGACAGGCTGCCCAATTACGAGGTGCCTTCATGAAATGCCTGGTCACCGGGGCAGCCGGGCAGCTGGGCCAGGAAACGGTTCTGGCCCTGCAGGCGGCGGGTGAAGTCGTCATCGGTATCGACCGGCAGGAGCTGGATTTTTCCCAGCCCGATCAGGTTGCAGAAGCTATTGCTGCTCACCAGGCGGACTGGGTGATCAACTGTGCGGCCTATACCAATGTGGATAAAGCCGAACAGGAGCAGGAACAGGCATTTCTGGTGAACCGGGACAGCGCGAGGGCGGTGGCGGAGGGCGTCGCCTCCTATGGTGGCCGGTTGTTGCACGTCAGTACCGATTTCATTTTCGGCGGCGAGCAGTCCCACCCCTACGCAGAGGATGATCCCGCCAATCCACTGGGGGTGTACGGCCAGTCAAAATGGGAAGGCGAACAGGCGGTTCAGGACGTCATGCCCGATGCTGCCATACTACGCACCGCCTGGGTGTACGGCATACACGGCCACAATTTTGTCAAAACCATGTTGCGGCTGGCGGCCGAACGCGACGAGCTACGGGTGGTCGACGACCAGATCGGCACACCGGCCTGGACGGCGGATATTAGCCGGGCACTGTTATCCCTGACTAAGGCGGACGCCAGCGGTGTGTTCAATTTCACCAACGAAGGTGTGGCCTCCTGGTACGACTTCGCCAGCGAAATCATTGCCAACGCCAGGGACCTGGGTTTCCCGCTCAAAGTGAAAAAAATATCGCCCATTCCGAGCGTTGATTTCCCCTTACCCGCCACACGCCCGGCCTATTCGGTACTGAGCAAGGTCAAAATCCGCCAGGCGCTGGACTACCCGATCCCCCACTGGCGCCAGAGCTTAACCGCAATGATGCAGGAGCTCTCCCGACCGCGATAGATGTGATAAAAATAGAGATAGATCTATTTTAACAGACAAACATAATTATCAAGACAACCCAAAAACATGGAATGGCACCAAAAAACAATGACCTATTATATATTCTCTCCCCCCGGGAGAGGGTCGGGGGATCAATAAAATGAAACACCTCCTGGTAACCGGCGGCGCCGGTTTCATCGGCGCAAATTTCGTCCGCTACTGGATCCAGAGCCACCCGCAGGATCGCGTCATCAACCTGGATGCGCTCACCTACGCCGGTAATCTGGAGAACCTCAAAGGCGTCGACGACGCCCCCAACTACCGTTTCATGCACGGCAGCATCTGTGACGCCGAGCTGGTCAACCGGCTGTTCGAAGAGGAAAACATCGACACCCTGGTCAACTTCGCCGCCGAGTCACACGTCGACCGCTCCATCACGGGTCCGGAAGCCTTTATCAAAACCAATGTACACGGCACCTTCACCCTGCTGGAAGCCGCCCGTAAAAGCTGGCAGAGCGACGCGTCGGCCTGCCGCTTCCTGCACGTATCCACCGATGAGGTCTATGGTTCGCTGGGAACCGACGACCCGGCATTTACAGAGACCACAGCTTTCGCACCCAACAGCCCCTACTCGGCCTCCAAGGCAGCGTCCGACCATCTGGTGCGCGCCTATTTCCACACCTATGGGCTGCCGGTAGTCACCACTAATTGCTCCAACAACTACGGCCCCTACCAGTTCCCGGAAAAACTCATCCCGCTGGTGATTATCAACGCCCTCGAAGATAAGCCCTTGCCGATCTATGGCGACGGTAAAAATATCCGCGACTGGCTGCACGTGGAGGATCACTGCCGGGGTATCGATGCCGTGCTTG
>JAUXDG010000149.1 GCA_030618475.1 Gammaproteobacteria bacterium
ACATAGGTACATTGCGTTATTCGATTTCCTTGACTAGACTAAACCGTGGGTAGGTCCTGAACCAAGGGATAGAGGAGCAAGAAAAACAACAAGCAGGAAGCACAGTTCACATCCACAACTCAAGACTTGATAAAAAGCCATGGCAGAGACCGGGGGGTCGGTGAATGGAAGAGTCAATAGTTAAGAATAAAGAAATTCGTGTACTGATCGTTGATGATCATCCGGTAATTCGATTCGGGCTGCGGGGTTTGTTGAATGAGGATCCCGCAATAACGGTTGTCGGCGATGTAGCTTGTACTGAAGAAGTTCACACCATACTGACTGAAACCAGACCTGATGTAGTATTGCTGGATCCGGGGCCTGGTGACATGCAGTGCGTGGCATCACTGCGGTGCGTATGTCAGGAGACCATGAACTGCCGCATTATCCTTTATACTGCGCATGACGATAAAGAGCACATCATGCAGGCAACCGTACAGGGGGTAAACGGCTACCTGCTGAAAGATTGTTCTACCGATGAGCTGTTGCGCGCAATTCACGCTGTCTACGAGGGGGGCACTGTGCTCAGCCCTGCTATTGCTGCCAAGCTGGTGCAGATTTTCAACCAGGATACTCAGGAGGAAGCAACTGCAGCGCGGCTACTCAGTAGCCGGGAGCTGGAAGTGCTGAATTGTCTGGCCGAGGGCAGAAGCAACCGCAGTATCGCGGAAAAACTGTTCATCTGTGAGGCGACGGTAAAGTTTCACGTGCATGCCATTCTGGGCAAACTCAAAGTCAATAATCGAACAGAAGCGGTATTGGCTGCTGTACAACATGGTTTCGTAAACCTGTCCCAAACCTGTCACTAAGGTAGCGACACGTAATCGAGGTTGCGAATTTGTCCAGCTACCAAGGAGTACAGAACTTGGTCGACATAAGTTTTCTGGACACGCTGTAAATACATCCCTGTACGCTCGACGGCCGCGTCCATGCGGCCGACGGTCCCTCAAGCTTATGTCGACCAAGTTCTGTACTCCTTGGTAGCCCGCATCACTTTATAACCCGTTTTGGCACGACTGGACGTGTGCGAAAAGAAAGGGGTTGTCCTCGAGGGCATCCCAGACACTGGCAAATCGATCGTTATCGGTCATCACTCATACCTCACAAGAAGCGACTTCAAGGTCTGACTCGCTGCATCTATAATGGCGTTTCGGGGTGCTCTCATCGAGCATGTCGGCTCGCGTAAGCGCTCAGCGGGCAGGAGTCTGATAAGCCTCGAGGGAGGAAGCCGCGCGATGAAGCAACACAGTCACGATGGGCGATAGCGCTGTGTGGTTACCGTGTGAGCGGTTGAGCCGTGCGCCGAAACCGGCTCTTTGAGGCCGTTCGTCGCTAAGGTATGTTTGCCAGTTACGCTATATCCGTTTACGTTATACCAATAGATCACTGAATTTTGGGAGCTATGATGGTCGGAAAACCAGGCCACGAGGAACCGGAGCAGCACGTCCAGGCGCTGGAAACTGCTAAAGCGACACATTTGACCCTGGATAAGGCACTGGAGAAACTTTTCAACCTGTCGCTGGATATGCTTTGCGTGGCTGATTTTGATGGGTATTTTCGGATTTTCAATGCAGCTTTCGAAAACACCCTGGGGCACTCCAGGCAGGTGCTGCTGAAGACACCATTAATCGAGTTCGTTCATCCTGATGACAAAGCGGCAACTCTGGCAGCGATGCAGCAGCTGGCGAGCGGTGAGTCTGTAACCTTTTTCGAGAACCGCTATCGCTGTAAGGATGGTTCATACAAGTGGCTCGCCTGGAATTCTGTACCGGTGACCGAAGAGGGTTTCGTGTATGCCGTCGCACGCGATATTACCGGGCAGAAAGCCATCCAGGATGAGCTGGCAGCCCAACGTGACCTGTTTGACAACGTCTTGTCCAATGTCCCCGCTTCAATATTCTGGAAGGACAGAAACTCAGTCTACCTTGGCGTAAACGACAGGTTTGTCCGTGACGCAGGCCTTCAGAGTCCGCAGGAACTCATCGGTAAAACAGACTATGACCTGGCCTGGACAAAGGAAGAGGCGGATTTTTACCGGCAATGTGACCGCAATGTGATGGACAGCGGTGAAGCGATGCTGAATATCGAGGAATCACAACAACAGGCCGATGGCAAGAAAATCGAAATTCTCACCAGCAAGGTGCCGCTTCTGGATGCATCGGGGCAGGTGAGCGGGATGCTCGGTATTTATATGGATATTACCAAGCGTAAGCAGGCGGAAACCACCTTGAGGAAAAGCGAAGCCCGTCTGCAAACCCTGTTTGACTCGGCAGCCGAATTTATTTTCGTCATCGATCCTGCGGGCAGGATTATTAAGGCCAACCGTTATGTCTGCCAACAATCAGGCTATCAGGCAGAGGAGCTCATCGGAAGAAATATCAAGGAATTCTTTGCTGAGAAGTCACAGCATATTTGTGACTGGAATTTTCCCGGACTCCGGGAACGCGGTTACAGCCGGTCGGACATGGAGTTCGTCTGCAAGGATGGGCTCGTTATCCAGATGGAATGTTCGGCGACCGGCGTAGCCGATGAAAATGGTGATTTCACCACGTTTTTAATCATTCAGCGGGACGTGACCGAGCGCAAACGTGCCGCCACCGCCCTGGCCAACAGCGAGCAACGATTTCGCACGATATTCAATTCTACCCACCAGTTCATCGGCGTCCTGGATCCCGACGGGATTTTACTCGACGTCAATCAAACAGCGCTGGATTTTGGCGGGCTCAGGCAAACGGATGTTGTCGGACGCCCATTCTGGGACGCCTATTGGTGGCGTTACTCGACTGAAGTCCAGAATCGACTCAAAGCCGCGATCAGGGATGCCTCGCAAGGAAAGCCGGTACGTTACGAAGAGGATGTGCTCGCCAGAGGTAACACCATCAGGACAATTGACTTTACGCTCAAACCAGTCGTTAACCAGCAAGGCGAGACGGTACTCATCATTCCGGAAGGAAGGGATATCACCGATAGAAAGTGGGCGGAGGAAGAGTTACAGCGTCATCACCAGGAACTGGCACACGTCATTCGCCTCAGCACGATGGGAGAAATGGCCTCAGGTATGGCGCATGAATTAAATCAGCCATTAGCTGCAATAGTCAGTTATTGTGGAACAGCAGTATCGCTGCTGGAATCACTTCCAGCGCCACCACCACAACTTCGTGACATACTGGAACGCGTCTCGGAGCAGGCACAGCGTGCCGGCAGTATCATCCGGCATCTTCGTGAATTTGTCAGTAAGGAAAGCAGCTATAAGCAGCCCCTGGAGCTTGATGAAGTCGTCAAGGCTCTCAACATTCTTCTCGGTTCGGAGTTGAAAAGTTCGAAAGTGAGTTTAGAGCATTATCTTGATGGCGGGGGTCGCAAGGTCATGGTTAATAAGGTTCAGATCGAGCAGGTATTGGTCAACCTGGTAAGGAACAGTATTGAGGCAATACAGGGTATTCAAAAAAATGCCGGCAAGGTGATCCTGAAAACACACGTGTTGAAAGATGGATCTATCGAAGTAACCGTGACCGATAACGGACCGGGTATAAATGCCGGTATGATTGGCAAAATGTTTGATCCGTTTCAGACCAGCAAGGCATCGGGGATGGGGATGGGCTTATCCATCAGCCGCTCGATTATCGAGGCTCATGGAGGGAGAATATGGGCAGACGAGCAACGCCACAAGGGTGCGTTATTCGGTTTCAGTCTTTCTGTGTGTGAATGAGGTGCAGGCGCCGGCGCGCACGGCCTGATGGATCACCTCACGGTTGTCCTCCTCTATGCGAGCCCTTAGTACGCTTTCAGGTGTATCGTTACGCAAATCGATACTGGCTGGATCGGTCAGCGCAATCTGGTAAATACGTAGATCACTGATGATGTGGCGCAATACACACGACGGCTACGGCCTGGTCAGCATCATCCTGCACTGGCTGGTTGCCCTCGCGGTAACGGGACTGTTTGTGCTCGGCCTGTGGATGGTTGAGCTGGGCTATTATCACCGCTGGTACCAGCGTGCGCCGGACATCCACAAGAGCGTCGGCGTGTTGCTGTTTGGCGTTATGCTGGCACGCTTCGCCTGGCGTTTCAGTAATCCACGTCCTGAAGCGCTGGGTTCTGCCATGCAAAGGAAGGTCGCTGCCTGGGTGCATCGAATGCTGTATGCATTGATGACTATGCTGATGTTGAGTGGCTATCTGATTTCGACCGCCGACGGTCGTGGCATCCCGGTGTTCGGCCTGTTCAGCCTGCCCGCCAGCATCAGCGGCCTGCAAAACCAGGCAGACATCGCCGGCAAACTACACGAGTGGCTCGCATTTGCTCTGATAGCGCTGACCACCCTGCACGCACTGGCGGCACTGAAACACCAGCTGGTGGACCGTGATCAGACACTGAAACGCATGTTGAATCTCAAACGTTGAGGAAGCTTTGGTCTAATGAATGAACCATCGTAGGGCGCGCACGGCGCAGCCTGCCTTTAACTAATCGACAGGAGTTGTCATGAAATACAAACTGTTAGGCGGCATCGCCTTGACCATCGTATTCAGCGTACCGTCGTTGTCAGCGGCCGCCGATTACGTCATCGACACCGAAAAATCACACGCCTTCATCCATTTCCGTATCAAGCATCTTGGCTACAGCTGGTTACTTGGACGTTTCAACGATTTTGACGGTACCTTCTCTTATGACGAGGCTAATCCCGCGGCGTCCAAAGTAGAGGTCACCATTAAGACCGCAAGCATCGATTCAAACCATGCCGAACGCGACAAGCATCTGCGTGGTAAAGAGTTCCTGGAAGTCGACAAGTTTCCGCAAGCGACATTCGTCAGCACCGGGTTTACGGAAAACGATGACAAGACTGCTGTTCTGACCGGTAATCTGACCCTGCACGGTGTTAGCCGCCCGGTGAGCATTGCCGTAAAACATATCGGTCATGGCCCCGATCCCTGGGGTGGAAAGCGGCGCGGCTTCGAGGGCACAATCAGCCTTAAACTTGCCGACTACAATATTGATTTTGACCTGGGGCCCGCTGCCCGGGAGGTCGAGCTGTTCCTCTCGGTAGAGGGGATAGAGCAGTAAACAGGCAACGGCCATGGAATCTGACGCGCTTGCCTCGCTGCCCCTGCGTATCGGTATCAGCAGTTGCCTGCTTGGCAACCAGGTGCGCTACGACGCGGGCCACAAACACAGCGCTTACATCACGCAGACACTGGGGGAGTATTTTGAATTTGTCCCTTTCTGTCCGGAAGTGGCCATCGGGCTGGGTATCCCCCGGTCGCCGATCCGGCTGGTCAGTGTTGACGGATCAATACGTGTGCGCGGGGTCGAGAACCCGCAGCAGGATGTCACTGATGCACTGATTGAAAACGCTGAGGCGGTGGCGCGTCAGCTGCACGATGTGAGCGCTTATCTTTTCAAAAAGGGTTCACCCAGTTGTGGCATGGAAGGCGTCAAGGTCTACCCTGTGCAATCGGGTCAGGCAGTGGAAAGCGTGCCCGGCATGTTCGCCGCAACCCTCATGCGGGCTTTGCCTGAGTTACCTGTTGAAGAAGAGGGCCGGCTCATGGATCCGTGCTTGCGCGAAAACTTTATCGAGCGCGTGTTTATCTATCATCGTTGGCTTTGCTACTGTGCGAGCGGTATGACGCCGGCGGCGCTGGTGGCGTTTCATACCCGCCACAAGTTCAGCGTGCTGGCCCACGACGAGTCGGCCTACCGTGAACTCGGCCGGCTGATTGCCGGTGTCGGCAAGCGCGAACTCGGCGAGGTGGCCGCTGCGTACATACGCGTGCTGATGCGGGCGCTGGCCAGAATAGCCACGCCGAAGCAGCACGCCAACGTGCTGATGCATATCATGGGATTTTTCCAGGCGGAGTTTGACAGCAACGACAAGGTCGAGTTGCTGGACCTTATCGATGCCTATCGCCAGCAACAGGTTCCGCTGCTAGTGCCGATGACGCTCATCCATCACCAGCTGCGCTGTCATCCTAACGACTATGTCAGTGCCCAGTACTATATCAACCCGCATCCACGCGAGCTGATGCTGCGCAATCGGATTTGAGATTCGGGATCGAAAAGCTGAACAGAACAGTGAAAGTTTTGGCAGAAGTATTGTATTGTTTCATGCTGACAGGGTGTTTCCGGTCTTGCGCAGAACGAATTCGAAAGAGAAACAATGATGAAAACCAACAACTATATCTATTTTCCGCTCTTGATCGCCGTCATCCTGGCGGGGTGTGCGACAGGGCCGACGCTCACGCAGGAGCAGATTCTGGGGCAGTACGAGCAGCTTGCCAAACTCGACAAAGCTCTCAAGGACGCGGCAGCGCAGGGTGTAGACACGCTGGCGCCGGACGGTTATCGCGCCGCAAAGCAGCAACTGGAAGAAGCCGTCGGGGAAGCCCGGGCAGACCGCCCGGGCACCGCGAACTCGGCCGCTAACGGCGGCCTGCAGACGCTGGCGAAAGCCAGTGAAAACGCCGAGCTCAGCCGGGACGTGCTGCGGGATGTCCTGGAGGCGCGCGACAGGGCTTACCGCGCCGGTTCCGCCAGCGTCTTCCCGGACAGCACGGATGATCTTGATACCGATTTGCGCAAGCTGGCCAGCCTGGTGGAACGCGGCAGGCTGAAGGATGCCAAGAAGCGCTGCCAGCGGCTGATCGCCGGGTACGAGCAACTGGAACTGGCGGCGCTGCAGGAAGGTACCGTCGAGGCCGCCCAGGCGGCCATCGAAGATGCCAGGAAGAAAGACGTGGAGCAGGTTGCACCCAAGACCTTAAAGCTCGCCGAGGAAGAAATGGAACTGGCGCGATCGGTGCTGGAAGCGGACCGCAGCCAGACTGACAAGGCTAATGCCCATGCCATGCGTGCCAAGTGGCTGGCCGAGAGGAGTATAGCAATCAGGGAACTGAT
>JAUXDG010000195.1 GCA_030618475.1 Gammaproteobacteria bacterium
ACCCGGGGCAGTCCCGGCGGCAACCGCCAGCGATGATCAAACAACCTCGGCGAGATCGGTAAGCGCGGATGCAGCGCCCGCCTGGCTACATCCACTCCGCCGTACAGGGAGCGCCAGAGGAAAAACGGTACAAAGCGTGCAATCCCCGGCAAGGACCAGGAAACGCCGGGCAGCAGCACCCCGCTGGCGAGTACCGCGAACACCACCACCGGCGCACCTACCAGCCATGAATTCATGGCACCTTCCGTGAGTATCCACCATAGCAGAGCGAACAGTACTGTTCGAAAAGCGAATTTTCCAAATCCCATCTTATGTCACCTGCTCTTATTTCTATCTGCACGCCACATGACTGCCTTCTCCAGCTCGACGAGAAACAGAACCGAGGCTGCAAGCTGTTGGCCTGCCGTACCTCCGATTGTTCTCATGGCCTTACATCCAGCACACAAGGCCATTTATTTGTCTCTTTCGATCAGCGTCATGCCCAACTCGCCGACGTATCTTTATTGCTAATCTCAACACTGGCATCGGATTAAGTGATTGGCAGGGACACCACAACAGAAACAGCCAAACCGCCCAGTCTGGATCGCGAAAAAGACAACTGACCGTCGTAAGCATCCAGAATATCTCTGGCAATGGCCAGGCCAAGACCCGAGCCCGCAGTCTGTTCATCAAGACGCACACCACGTTGGCCGAGGTGGGCGAGTTCTGAATCAGGTACCCCGGAGCCATCATCTTCGATAACAATTCTAACAGCGTCGTCTTGAACGACACTTATTCGAACCTGATCGCGCGCCCATTTGCTGGCGTTATCCATGAGATTGCCAAGCAATTCGGTCAAATCATCTCGCGCCATTCCCACTTCCAAAGCCTCCGGCAACTCTACATGCCAGACCAGCCTCGAGCCGAGCGGAGTGCGTACCAGTGTTGCTATCACACCATTTACCACCGCAACCATATCGGCATGTCGGGGTACCAATGCCCCAGCCGTGCGCAGGCGCGCGCGAATCAATTCGCGATCGACACGTTGGCGCATCGATTGCGCGAGTTGATCCAGATTATCGGCCATATCGCTATGACCGGTTTTGCGTAGTTGCTGTGCATCAGCTCCCAGCACGGTCAGTGGTGTTTTCAGTCCGTGCGCCAAATCCGCCGTCCATGCCCTTGCTCGTTCGACAGCGTCATCTCTCGCCAGAAGCAGTTCATTGATTTCATCAACCAATGGCATGACCTCATCCGGATACTCATCAGCCAGCCGTTGCATATCGCCGGAGCGGATTGCCAGCACACCCCGGCGCACATGATCGAGCGGCGAGAGCCCCATGCGCACATGAATCCAGGTTGCGCCCATCAATGCCAGTGCCAGAAGCGCCAGATACGGCAGCATGTCAGCTGAGAAAGCCGCCCGTGCGGTGAGCAGTTCGCTGCGATCCATGGCCACAGCAACCCGTAATCGGCGCGCTTCGGTTTGCGGACGCACAATCACCTGCTGTTCCCGAACCATGAGAGACTGATCAACTGGCCCGTCCAACATATGTCGGTGCACGACACCTAAATTGAGTTGATCTTTCGGTAAATCCAGCATGGCGTCCCACAACGAACGCGAACGCAACAGCGTTGGGCGTTCATCGTCCTGAATCTGCCAGTACAGACCACTAAGTGGTTCTTCGAAACGCGGGTCAGCCATTTCGTTGCGGATGTAAATCCGCCCATCCGAATCGATTTTTATACGCGCGATAAGCCGCCGCAGGTCAGTTTCAAGCTCCTGCTCCAGCCGCCTTTCGACATGGTGTTCGAACAGTATAACCAGGCCGAATGCCGCCACTACCAACGCCAAGGAAACAGAGACAGCAGCGGCCGCGAGCAAACGGAATCGCAGCGAACGATTGCGCACTACACCGGTTTCTCTATGATATAACCGAAGCCACGCCGCGTTTCGATCAGGTCAACACCGAGCTTCTTGCGCACGCGACCAACCAACACTTCAACCGCGTTGGATTCGCGTTCGAAATTTTGTGAATACAACTGTTCCGTCAGCTCCAGCTGGGTAACCACGCGCCCGGCATGCTGCAACAGGTAACTGACAAGTCGGTACTCCTGGGGCGCAAGATGCACGGGCAGGCCATTGACTGTCACGCGCATTTGTCGAGTATCCAGAGTAAGCGCACCTACACTGATCAGCGGGTTGGTTTGGCCGGTAGTGCGGCGCAGGATGGCGCGTAACCGTGCGAGCAGTTCTTCGACCTGGAAGGGCTTCGGCAGATAGTCATCCGCCCCCGCATCGATACCCTCGACCCTTTCATTCCAGTTACCACGCGCGGTGAGCACAAGCACCGGAAACGCCTGCCCTGCCTCCCGCCAGCGCTTGAGCACCGTCAGGCCGTCCATGCCCGGCAGGCCGAGATCCAGGATAACCGCTGAATAAGATTCGGTGTCTCCTTTAAACCAGGCCGCTTCACCGTCCGTTTCACGGTCAACCACGTATCCGCTCGCTTCGAGCGCTAACGTCACACTGCTGGCGACACCGTCATCGTCTTCCACCAGAAGAACGCGCATCAGTCGTCCGTCACCTGCACAAGTTCACCGGTGCCGGCATCCAGATGTACTTTTCGCAGTCTGCCATCCATGTCAATGATGGTGAATTCATAGACCCAGCGATCAAACTCATACTCGTACTCTGTCGCAATCAAGCTGCCCTGTATCGTTTCACGCAAACGGGCCATTGCCTGTGGAAGCGGTATTGCCTCGCCGCTACTGACCGCACGTCGCACGCGATCGTAGGAGAGGTCATCATCTTCCCATGCCGGCTCTGCCGTCAAGCCCGGGCCCGGTGCGCCCAGGACAAGAACGGCGGCCACCGCCAGGGCACGAACACTTCGTCCAAAATTCCCGGCAATTGTTAACGGAGGCAACATGTTTAGCTGTTAAATCTTACCTGATTTAGCGGCCGGACGGCATCAATCCACATGACCCGCGTCGATGACCGGCAACAGCCAGTAATGCATGCCACTGCCACGGAATACCTGTTTAATATCCGACAATAACGCCTGGGCGTCAACGCAGGGAAGGTGCAACTGGAATAATTGCTGTCGGCACCGGCCGGCAACTTGTTCGGCCAGGGTCATTCTTTGTTCCGAGCTGCCGTGACCGGAAATCGAGTAACTGGAAAATCCGCTTACGGTCGGGTACTCCAGCAACCAATCGGTAACTGCATCCTCGATTTCCGGCGCCACCACAAGGTTCAAAAGACAGTTTTCGCTCATGTCAGTCCTCTCTGGTGGCCATGCCGAATCGACGGTACAGGATCGGCAATAAGATCAAAGTTAACGCAGTTGAGGAGATCAATCCGCCGATCACAACAATGGCAAGCGGCCGCTGGATTTCCGAACCTGGACCGCTGGCAAACAGCAAGGGCACCAGCCCGAAGGCTGCAATACTCGCCGTCATCAACACCGGTCGCAGGCGACGCCTGGCGCCTTCCACAACAAGATCACCGATCGAATAACCGAGCGCTTTCAACTGGTTGAAATAAGTCACCATAACTACACCATTCAACACTGCGATACCCAGCAGGGCAATGAAACCCACCGAGGCCGGTACCGACAGATACTCTCCGGTCAACCAGAGCCCGACGATACCGCCAATCATGGCGAACGGCACATTGGTCAACACCAGCACGGCCTGGCGTACGGAACCAAAGGTACTGAACAGCAGCAGGAAGATCAGGACGACGGCAACCGGGACAACCACGGACAAACGCTGCGCTGCCCGTTGCTGGTTCTCAAACTCGCCGCCCCACTCGTAGTAATAGCCGGTCGGTAGTTGCACCTGTGCAGCAACACGTTGCCGGGCCTCTTCAACAAACCCGACCAGATCACGTCCACCGACGTTGGCCACGACCACCGCCATGCGATTACCACGTTCACGCTGTATGGCGACCGGACCTTCGGTACGTTCCTTTGTGACCAAGGATGACAATGGCACGGCCTGTCCGTCTTCCAGGGTCAGTTGCAATGCAGCAAACACAGCGGCCGAACCACGCAGGGAGTCCGGGCCGCGGATCACCAACGGCGTACGTCGAGCCCCCTCATACACGGTACCCGCCTGTATGCCTTCCACCTGTGCGCGCAGACTGTCTTCCAGCGTCTCGACGTCCAGACCCAGGCGCCCGGCCGCCAGCCGATCGACCTTCAGCTGAAGGTACTGTGCACCCTCGTTACGCGGTGTATACACATCCTCGGCGCCGTCGATCTGTTCAACGACCGCGACGATCGCCTCAGCGGTCCGGTTCAGCGCATCCTGATCGCTACCAAACACCTTAATCGCCAGGTCGCCGCGCACGCCGGTCAGCATTTCGTCGACGCGCATCTGAATCGGTTGCGTAAAGGCATAGTCCACGCCGGGAAAGTTCTTCAGCACGGTACGAATCGCATCGACCAGTTCGTCTTTGCTGGCCATGCGCCATTCGTCGCGGGGTTTTAGCACCAGGAAGGAATCCGTCTGGTTCAGACCCATGGGATCCAGACCCAGTTCATCTGAACCCGTTCTGGCGACAATCCCGATGACCTCGGGCACCTGTTCCATGATGGCACGCTGGATACGCTGATCCAGGTCGATCGACTTGTCGAGATTAATGGAAGGCAGCTTTTCCAGTTGCACGATCAGATCACCCTCGTCCATTGTCGGCATGAACGCTTTACCAACCTGGGTGTAGAGTGCGCCGGCCATGATCAACAGCGCCAGCGCGACGCCGACCACGGTGCGGGTGTGACGCAAACTCCAGTCCAGCACGGGCAGATAAAACCCCGAAAGCTTGCGCATCAGCCACGGCTCCTCGTGGCTGGCCGTGTGCAGCAGATAGGATGCAATGACCGGAATCACGGTGAGCGACAGCGCCAGGGAGGCGCTCAATGCAAACACGATCGTCAATGCCACCGGCACGAACAACTTACCCTCCAGACCCTGCAGGGTAAGCAGCGGCAGGAATACTATAATGATGATGAGGATGCCGGAGGTAACCGGTACCGCCACCTCCTTTACCGAGCGGTAAATAAGATGCAGGCGCGGCAGCTTGCCGCGCCCCTGATGCTGCGCCAGTGAGGAGACCACATTCTCTACCACCACGACTGCGGCATCGACAAGCATACCAATCGCGATCGCCAGCCCGCCCAATGACATGAGATTGGCCGACAGGCCGAAGCTATACATCAGGATGAAGGTCACCAGTGCAGCCAGTGGCAGAATCACCGCGACGGTCAGTGCAGACCGCAGGTCACCGAGGAACAATACCAGCAGAATGAACACCAGCACGCTAGCCTCAGCCAGTGCTTTGGAGACGGTGCCCACGGCACGATCCACCAGTGTTCCCCGGTCATAGAAAACCCGGATCTCGACACCCTCCGGCAGACTGGGCGCAAGTTCTTGCAGCTTGCTGCGTATGCCCTGCACCACCTCACGCGCATTTGCACCACGCAACCCAAGCACCAGTCCTTCGACAACCTCACCCGTGCCATTTTGGGTCACCGCACCATAACGCGTCAGCGCGCCGAACCGCACCTCGGCCACATCGCCGACGCGTACGGGCTGTACGCCATCCGCCTTGATGACAATCGATGCGGCATCTTCCAGACTGACGATACTGCCTTCGGTGCAAGTCGGAGGCCAAGCGGTCTTAGGAAGACAACATCA
>JAUXDG010000207.1 GCA_030618475.1 Gammaproteobacteria bacterium
GGCGGCGAAAACCCGATTGCTGTGCAAAGCATGTGCACCACGCACACTCAAAATATTGCCGAAACTGTTGCCCAGATCATCGAACTTGAGGCTGCCGGCGCGGACATCGTCCGCCTCGCGGCAGACAACAAACGGGATGCACAGGCACTGGCTGAAATTCGCAGGCAAACGACTGTTAACCTGTCTGTCGACATACAGGAAAATTACCGCCTGATACCGGCACTGGCGCCTTATGTCGACAAAATCCGCTACAACCCCGGCCATCTTTATCACCACGAACCGAATACACCCTGGCAGGATAAAGTCAGATTCATTGCTGACGTGGCTGGTGAATACGATTGCGCACTTCGTGTCGGTGTTAACTGCGGGTCCGTCGATCCAGCCAAGGCCGGGCGGTATGATCGCAAGGACTCGGTCACACCGATGCTGGAAAGCGCATTTGATCACAGCGAACTGCTCGACCGGCTGGGTTTTACCCGCTACGCGGTATCCCTTAAGGATTCAGAACCCGGCAAGGTTATTGAACTGAACAGCCGTTTTGCAGCGGAGCGGACGGATATCCCCCTCCACCTGGGCGTAACCGAAGCGGGAATTCCGCCCGACGGTATCACTAAAACGCGTATTGCGTTTGCTCGTCTCATTAGCCAGGGAATCGGAGACACCATCCGCGTATCACTGACACTGCCAAGCCGCCGCAAGGCCGAAGAGGTAAAAGCCGGCCGAGAGATATTGGCGGATATCGCAGCCCGACGAATCTGTGCACAGGATGGGCATGAACTCCCGAAACTGAATATTGTCAGCTGCCCAAGTTGTTCCCGGGTTGAAAACGAAGCGTTTGTGGAGCTTGCGTGCAAAGTCAGGGAAATGACCCGATATGCCGCGAACCATGCCTTTACCATCGCCGTAATGGGTTGCCGCGTTAATGGCCCCGGTGAAACCGATGACGCTGATCTTGGACTGTGGTGTGGACCCAGGCGGGTGAACCTGAAACGGCGTGGAGAATACCTGGGAGCATACAGCTACGACCAAATTCTCAGCCGCGTTGACGAGGAGCTTGCCGCGCTGATCGCGCTGGACAGAAAAACGTTCAGCCATGTGCTGGAGCCCAATCGAGCAACATAGCGTATGCATAGGAGACGACCTGATGCTTGTGAGACAGTTCAACCAACAAGCCGTACCGATCGACTCACCGGACAGCATTCCAGACCGCCAACACCGATACGGTGACGGCCTGCAAGACTACTTGCTGCAGGGGGTGTCGCGCACATTTGCCCTCACCATTCCGCAGCTTCCGACGCCGTTGTGCCGTGCAGTCTCCAACGCCTATTTATTGTGCCGTATTGTAGACACCATCGAGGATGAGCCCTCGCTCAGCATTGACCAGAAAGCTTATTTCTGTGAGCAGTTCATTGCCGTTGTAACCGACTCTGTGCCGGCGAACCAGTTTACCGTCGAGCTCCAGCCACTCCTGTCCGGGAACACCAAACCGGCAGAACACCAACTCATCCAACGTACAGCGGAGGTCATCGACATTCTGTTCAGTTTTGATGCGCAACAGCAAGAGGCGCTGACTATTTGTATCGCGACGATGAGCAGAGGGATGGCGGAATTTCAGCAGAAAGCAGATAACGCTGGCCTTAACAACATCGTGGATCTGAATCAGTACTGCTACTACGTAGCCGGCGTCGTCGGCGAAATGCTGACCAGACTGTTCTGCTATTACTCGCCCGAAATCGAAAAACAGAGTGATACATTAATGCAACTCGCCGTGTCCTTCGGTCAGGGACTACAGATGACCAATATTCTCAAAGACATCTGGGACGATTTTGATCACGGCGCGTGCTGGCTTCCCCAGGACGTATTCACACAAGCCGGTTTCGATCTGCACGATCTGGCAGCCGGACACCAGCGAAAGAAATTCGGTGAAGGTCTCGAACAGTTAATATCGATAAGTTCCGAACACCTGGCTGACGCCCTGGCCTACACACTCCTCATTCCGAAACAGGAAACCGGCATTCGCAACTTCTGCCTGTGGGCCATCGGGATGGCTGTACTGACACTTCGGAAAATCCATCATCATCTCGATTTCAGTTCCGGCAAGGAAGTAAAAATATCCCGGCGCAGCGTAAAGGCCACCATCATTGCCAGCCGTCTCACGGCGGCACACGACAGTATGCTACGCACCCTGTTCAACCTCGGACAGATTGGAATGCCTCGACCGGCCTCTGGCGGCAGCACTTACTCTGATTTTATGCAGGGTCAGAAGATTCAAAGACACCGGTCTCACTTACACTGATGAAACGCCAGACAATTGAAATCAGCCGGTATTCGTTCACGCCATCGTCGCTGGCTGGCGGGAGAACAGCTCATACCCATGCCAGGACTGACCGCACAGAACCTGACCACAGAACTTCACCCAATGAAGATGAAGCCGTCGAACTTGAAGCAGCCATTGAACGGGCGCAGCGGGCATTGCTCGCAATGCAACACCCTGACGGTTACTGGTCTTTCGAACTGGAGGCCGACTGCACCATCCCCGCCGAATACATCATCATGATGCACTTCATGGATGAGATAGACGACAGCCTGCAAAGCAAACTCGCCCGCTATATTCGCTCCCATCAGAATGCGGACAATGGGTGGTCACTTTATCCCGGTGGAGATCTCGACATAAGCTGCTCGGTAAAAGCCTATTTTGCGCTCAAACTGGCGGGCAATCATCCGGATGCTCCCCACATGGCAAAGGCGAAGGCCGCCATTCTGAAAAGAGGCGGTGCTGCACGCAGTAATGTATTCACTCGCATCACACTGGCGCTGTTCCGTCAGGTGCCGTGGCGCGCAGTGCCCTTCATTCCTGTAGAGATCATGCTTCTGCCAGGGTGGTTTCCGTTTCATCTGAGCAAGGTATCTTATTGGTCACGCACCGTCATGGTACCTCTTTTCATTCTGTGCAGTCTTAAACCCATTGCAAAAAACCCCACAGGTGGCGATATACGTGAGCTGTTCACAGTTGCTCCTGAGAAGGAACGCCACTATTTCCCATGTCATTCTGTACTCAACCGTCTTCTTCTCTGGTTGGACCGTAGCGCCAGATTGCTGGAACCACGTATCCCGCACCGATTACGCGCGCGTGCTATCTGTGAAGCGGAGAACTGGTTCCTGGCGCGGCTCAATGGCGAAAGCGGTCTTGGCGCCATCTTCCCTGCCATGGTCAACGCCTATGAAGCGCTTGCCTGTCTTGGCTACCCGGCGGAACACCGGTATCGAAAGTCTGCAAAAACTGCGCTTGAAAACCTGTTGGTAATACAGGATGACAGCGCTTACTGTCAGCCTTGCAACTCGCCCATCTGGGACACAGGGCTCACCTGCCTGACATTACAGGCAATCAACAATCCGCAGACTGACGCTGCGACCATTAAGGCACTTGACTGGCTCGGGCAAAAACAACTCACCGATGAACCGGGCGACTGGCGTGAGAGCCGCCCTCGTCTCGAAAGCGGTGGCTGGCCATTCCAGTTTGAAAACAGCGACTACCCCGACCTGGACGACACCGCGGTAGTCGCATGGGCCATGCACGGTGCAGACGAAAACGCGTATCGATACAGCATACAGCGTGCGGCAAACTGGATCTGCGGCATGCAGTCTAAAAACGGTGGATTCGCCTCCTTCGACGCCGATAACACCTGCTACTACCTTAATGCCATTCCTTTCGCCGATCACGGCGCATTGCTGGATCCACCGACTGCCGACGTCAGTGCGCGATGCGCCACGCTACTCGCTCGTCTGACCGATAACGATGCCAGCTACAGGGAAACTCTGGACAGAAGCCTGGAATACCTGCACAAAGAGCAGGAAACGGATGGTTCCTGGTTCGGACGCTGGGGCACCAACTATATTTATGGCACATGGTCTGTGCTGAGGGCGTTTGAACAGGCTGGCATCCCCCCTCAGGACCCTTGCATACAGCGCGCCGTAAGCTGGCTTAAAAACATGCAACAGGCCGATGGCGGCTGGGGTGAACATAACGACAGCTATCTGGACCCATCACTGGCGGGTTGCGGAGACGCCAGCACAGCCTTCCAGACAGCATGGGCGATGCTGGCACTGATAGCTGCCGGCGAAGCTGATTCGCCGGCGGTGCGTAAGGGTGCGCAATTCCTGTTGCAGGAACAAAATCCTGACGGTCTGTGGCAGGACGATTGCTTCACTGCGCCCGGGTTTCCGCGCGTGTTTTATCTGAAATATCACGGCTACGATAAATATTTCCCGTTGTGGGCGCTGGCGCGCTATCACCATTTCGGAGAAACAGTATGACATGACACATCTGGGTATTGTCGCCGCCTTGCCCGAGGAAGCACGGGCCCTGACTGACCGCACGGTGGAAACCGGCAAAGTCATCGAACTGGAAAACCATACTCTGCTGTGCATATCAGGCATAGGCGCTCACCGTGCTCGTGCGGCCGGACAGCTATTGGTTTCGTCCGGCGCGCAGGCGTTGCTGAGCTGGGGCACCGCTGCTGCCTTGAGCAGTGAGCTGTCACCCGGCAGCCTGCTGCTGCCGTCTAAAGTGATCGCGGCTGATTTATCCACTGTGGCTGTAAGCCGCGACTGGCATGAAACACTACACCGGCACCTGCACACCCGCTGTTCAGTCTGTACCCGCCCCATCGCCGAGGCTGAAAAAATACTTTACACGGCAAGTGAGAAACAGGCACTGCTCGAACGCTCGGCGACGGTGGCGGCTGACATGGAGAGCGCCGCACTGGGCATGTTCGCACACGCATCGGGTGTGCCATTCGCCGTCCTGCGGGTGATTGCCGATAGCGCCGACATGAGACTGCCGGCATGGCTTCCGCAAAGCCTCGACGAGGCTGGCGGTGTCCGCATTGGCACGCTGCTGTTCAATTTACTGAAACACCCGGCCGATTGGCCCTCGTTCATCCGTCTCACGCACGGTTTTCGAGCCGCCAACGCTACGCTACTGGCCGTTTCCCGATACCCGGAGGTGCTGAACCTCAGCGTTACAGGCACGGCTACTGGCGTTTAGACTAGTATTTACTAATGAATACATTAGATAGCCGATATACCTTGACGGGACACGCTGTACCCCAGGGCACCCTCTCTTGCTTCGCAATTCACCTTGTAAATACGTCCCTGTACGCTCGACGGCAGCATCCCTGCTGCCGACGGTCCCGTCAAGGTATGTCGGC